>NZ_CP012914.1:1500000-1727500 GCF_001315015.1 Azospirillum brasilense
GGAGATGTACGCCGACGGCGGGGCGGAGGAGGTGGTCGGCGAGGCCATCGCCGGGCGCCGCGACGAGGTGTTCCTGGTCAGCAAGGTGTTGCCCATGAACGCCAGCCGACGCGGCACCATCGCAGCCTGCGAACGCAGCCTGAAGCGTCTGCGCACCGACCGCATCGACCTCTATCTGCTGCATTGGCGCGGCAGCCACGATTTCTCCGAAACGATCGCGGCCTTCGACACGCTGATGCGCGACGGCAAGATCGGCCAGTGGGGCGTCAGCAACCTGGATCTCCAGGACATGGAGGAGTTGGTCGGCACGCCGGGCGGGGAGGGGGTGCAGACCAACCAGCTCCTCTACAACCTGACGCGGCGCGGCATCGAGTACGACCTGCAGCCCTGGTGCCGTGGGCGGGGCATCCCGATCATGGCCTATTCGCCGATCGAGCAGGGGCGGATGCTGCGTCATCCGGACCTTCGCCGCGTCGCTGACCGGCATGGCGCGACGCCGGCCCAGGTGGGGCTGGCGTGGCTGCTGCGCCAGGATGGGGTGATCGCCATCCCCAAGGCGTCGGACCCCGCCCATGTCCGCGACAACCGGTCCGCCGCCGACCTGCGGCTCGACGAGCAGGATCTCGCGGACCTCGACCGGGCCTTCCCACCGCCCCGTGGGCCGCGCCCGCTGGAGATGCTGTAGCGCGGCGAAGCGCCGCGCTTGCGGTGGCGGACTCGATTTCCCTGGCCGAACGGCCTATGTATGCTGCATTGCGGAATCAGGCATGCCTGGGTCCGCGTGTGGCTCATCCGGGAATCGAAGTATGCTCGCCATCGTTCTTCTGTCCATGCTGCTGTCGGGCTTCGCCATCGTCGTGGCGCGGATTCTGACCGCCGAGATCGCCACCGCCGGCATGCCGGTCCGCGATCCCTGGTCGTCCCGGCATCTCCGCCGGGTGAAGAAGGCGCGCAAGGCGCAGGAGGAGATTGAGGGCGGCCCGTCCTGGGCGTCGTTCCCGCGCGGGCTTTGACTTTTTTTCCAAACCTTTTCCCCAAAAGCAAATCGGGCCGGGAAATCTCCCGGCCCGATTGCGTTCGGGTGCTGATGGTGCGTCCGGTGCCTTACTGGGCCGGCTCCGCCGCCAGCTTCGCGGCCGGCAGGCTCTCGTTGATCTGGCGGGCGCGCATCGGCTTCAGGACGAAGATGGCCAGCAGGGCGGCGATGCCGTTGACCGCGGCGGCGAAGAAGAACACCGCCTGCCAGCTGCCTGTCGAGGCGACCGCCACGTTGGCGAAGGGAACGACCAGCGACGCGGTGCCCTTGGCGGTGTACAGCAGGCCGGCGTTGGTGGTGGCGAACTTCGAGCCGAAGGAGTCGCCGCACAGCGCCGGGAACAGGCTGTAGATCTCACCCCAGGCAAAGAACACCAGACCCGTCAGGATCACGAACGCGACGGGGTTGTGGCCCCACTGGTTCAGCGCCAGGATGCCGACGCACTCCAGGGAGAATGCGATGAACATCGTGTTCTCGCGGCCGATGTGATCCGACACCCAGCCGAAGAAGGGACGGGTAACGCCGTTCAGCACGCGGTCGATCGACAGGGCGAAGGTCAGCGCCGGCAGGGTCAGGCCCATGATGCTGACCGGCACGCCGTCCAGGTGGAAATCCTTGGCGATCGGGCCGAGCTGCGCGGTCGCCATCAGGCCGCCCGCCGCCACCATCACGAACATGGCGTACATGACCCAGAAGACCGGGGTCTTCAGCATCTGGACCGGAGTGTAGCTCTCGCGGGTCTGCGAGACCGACGAGCGGGAGACCTCCGGGACCTGCCCCTTCTTGGGCGCCGCCAGGAACCACGCCAGCGCGAGGATCACCGCGCCCTGGCCGATGCCGAAGGTCATGAAGGTGGCTTCATAGCCCGAGGAGTGGATCATGTTGGCGATGGGAACGACCGTGAGGGCCGAGCCGGCGCCGAAACCGGCGGCGGTCAGGCCGGCGGCGAGACCGCGGCGGTCGGGGAACCACTTCAGCGCGTTGCCGACGCAGGTGCCATAGACGCCGCCGGCACCGATGCCGCCCAGCGCCGCGCCGAGATAGAGCATGGCGAGCGAGTCGGCCACCGAGTTAACCGCCCAGGCCGCGGCGCAGAACACGCCGCCGATCAGGACGACGATGCGCGGGCCGAACTTGTCGACGAACCAGCCTTCGACGGGAACCAGCCAGGTTTCCATGACGACGAAGATGGTGAAGGCCACCTGGATGGCCGCACGGCCCCAGCCATGCTTCTGGTCGATGGGCTCGACGAACAGAGTCCAGCCATACTGCAGGTTCGCGATCATCGACATGCAGATGACGCCGATGACGAGCTGGAACCAGCGGCCACCGAGGGGCCCCTTCGGGGCCTCCGTGAGGGCTTGGTGCATTTCTCTCCTCCTAGAAGCGATCTCTTTGCGAAGCGGTCTTTTGCTTTTTTGAGTCGGGTTGTTTTTGTTCTTTGACCGGAGGCGTCCCCGTGGTGTGCCGGGTCGTCTCCATCGCCTTGGCTTGACCGTCGAACCGACCGCTTGGTGTGGGCGGTTTAAGCTCGCGGGGTGAGCGTTTTTGGCATTAGAGATATGGTATGCCAGATACAGTTTCCGGCGCAAGCTGTTTGTCAGCGTAACAAACAGACCCGGGCGGGAGCGTCCGTCTACCACCTCCGGAAGTGTCGATAACCCTTGCACAATTGGGGATTCCGGACAGACGGCGGTGGGTATCGCTGACGGTTCGTCGGCAAAGCGATTTGGCCCATCTTGGTATCTGGTATACATATAGAGCAAGGGCACGCGCCGGCCTGCTGGGCATGCCGGCCGCTGCGCGGGTCGCTCCGGCGCCGTCGCGCAGTCGCCCGGTTTTGAATCATTGGCCCAGGGGAGGAGACGACTCGATGACCACCGCCATTTTCACCCACCAGGACTTCCTGGCGCACGACACCGGCCCGGGGCACCCGGAGCGTCCCGAGCGAATCGCCGTGGTCTGGGAGGTTCTGGATCGCGACGAGTTCCGCGATCTGCCCCGCTTCGAGGCCCCGGAGGCGGAGGTCGAGCAACTGCGCTGGGTGCATGACCCGGCCTATGTGGACGCCGTTCTAAACGCGGTCCCGGACAGCGGCCACGTCCGGCTCGACTCCGACACCGTGCTGTCACCGACCTCGCGCTCGGCGATCCTGCGCGCCGCCGGAGCGGTGTGCGCCGCGGTGGACGCCGTGCTGGACGGAACGGCGAAGAACGCCTTCTGCGCCGTCCGCCCCTGTGGCCACCACGCCGAGCCGGCCCGCGCCATGGGCTTTTGCGTCTTCAACAATGTGGCGGTCGGCGCCGAGCACGCCCGCAAGCGGCGCGGCCTCACCCGTGTGGCCGTGGTCGATTACGACGTGCACCACGGCAATGGCACCCAGGCGATGTTCTGGGACGACGCCGACCTGTTCTTCGCCTCGACCCACCAGTCGCCGCTTTATCCCGGCACCGGTTCGATGAGCGAGACTGGAGTCGCCGACAACATCGTCAACGCGCCGCTGCCGCCCCACTCCGGGACGGTGGAGTTCCGCCAAGCCATGGAGCGCCGCATCCTCCCCGCGTTGGAGGAGTTCCGGCCGGAACTGATCCTGATCTCCGCCGGATTCGACGCCCACGCCCGCGACCCGCTGGCGTCGCTCAACTTCACCGGCCCGGATTTCGAATGGGCGACGCGCAAGCTGGTCGAGGCGGCGGACCGTCTGTGCGGTGGCCGCGTCGTGACGGTGCTGGAGGGCGGCTACGACATGGTGGGGCTCGCCGAGGGCTGCGCCGCCCATCTCCAGGCCCTGATGCGCGCCTGACCGGGCCCCGAACGGCGAATCCCGGGTGATTTCGAGGGACTTTGGGCAGCTGCACCATAAGGTCGGTTGCTTCCTGCACGGATTATCTGGTATACCAAATACCAGAGAGACGAACGGAGTCCCTCGAACACACAAAAAAACGGGAGTTACGCACGATGGACCAGCGGATCGCCGAACAGAACGCCGCTCAGAAGGCTGCCGACCAGCACACCATCGAGATCACCCTGGCGAAGACCGACGCCGACATCGCCGACAGCTACGCGGTGGTGAAGGAGTTACGCACCCACATGACCGACGCCGACGCCTACGCCGCCCAGATCCGTCGCCAGATGGAGGACGGCTACAACATGGCCCTCCTGCGCATTGACGGCGAGGTGGCCGGCTGCGGCGGCTTCCGCGTTCACGAGACGCTGTCGCGCGGCCGCTATATGTATGTTGAGGATCTCGTCACCTCGCCGAAGCACCGTTCCTTCGGTCTGGGCGACAAGCTGTTCGATTGGCTGGCCGGTCAGGCCCGCGAAAAGGGCTGCGCCCAGATGGAGATCATCTCCGGCGTCCAGCGCGGCGACGCCCACCGCTTCTATCACCGCAAGCGCATGACGGTTAAGGCGTTCCAGCTCGTCCTGCCGCTCACCTGATCCAGCGCACCGGATGGACCCGCGAACCGGGCGTCCGGACGGGCCGGGCGTCCGGTTTTCCATGCGCGAATTTTCGTCGGAAAACCCAGGATTCTCGCCCGATTCCGGATCATGCCCCTCCCTCGACAGGGTCTATTTTGCCAGTTGACATCTGGTATCTGGTATACCAAACTCCGTATTTGTTCGGTGTGCTGATTGATTGGGGTTACTGCAAAGGCTGCGCGGCGCGTGGCCGATAATTGGGGGAGAGGAAACGGGTTATGAAGATCTGCATCTTTGGGTCCGGGGCCATCGGCGGGTATCTGGGTGTGCGTCTCCATCAGGCCGGCGCGGATGTCAGCCTCGTGGCGCGCGGCGCCCATCTCACGGCCATGCGTGAGAACGGCGTGAAGCTGATCGTCGGTGAGGAAGAAACGGTCGTCCACCCCCGCTGCACCGACAACGCGGCGGAACTCGGCCCGCAGGACTACGTCATCATCGGTCTGAAGGCCCACTCCGTTCCCAGCGTCGTCGACGCCATCCAGCCGCTGCTCGGCAAGGACACCGCTGTGGTCACCGCGGTCAACGGCATCCCCTACTGGTACTTCTACAAGAACGGCGGCGAGTTCGAAGGCCGCGTGCTCGACACCGTCGATCCGGGCGGCATCCAGTGGAACGGCCTGAGCCCGGAGCGCGCCATCGGCTGCGTCGTCTACCCCGCGACCGAAGTCGTCGAACCCGGCGTCATTCAGCACATCTACGGCGACAAGTTCTCGCTCGGCGAGCCGGACGGCAGCCAGTCCGACCGCGTGAAGAAGCTCAGCGCGGCGATGGAGGCCGGCGGCCTGCGCGCCCCGGTGCTCGACCGCATCCGCGACGAGATCTGGCTGAAGCTGTGGGGAAACCTCTGCTTCAACCCGATCAGCGCGCTCACCCACGCCACTCTGGACGTCATCTGCTCCGATCCGGAGACCCGCGCCGTCGCCAAGGCGATGATGCTGGAGGCCAAGGAGATCGGCGACCGTCTGGGCGTGCATTTCCGGGTGGATGTGGAGCGCCGCATCAACGGCGCCGGCGCGGTCGGTGCGCACAAGACCTCCATGCTCCAGGATCTGGAGCGCGGCCGCCCGATGGAGATCGACGCCCTGCTGTCGGTGGTCCAGGAGATGGGCCGCATGGTCGGCGTGGCGACCCCGACCATCGATGTGGTCCTGGCGCTCGTCCGCCAGCGCGGCGAGATCGCCGACTGCTACACCCGCCCGCAGCGGGCATCGTCCGAGGCCGCACCCGCGGTCGCCGCCCAGTAGGGCGGACACCGTCCGGCCCCGCACACAGAAACCAACGCCCCCAACGACGCAGCGAAGCAACGCCGAGGGGCCGGACAATCGCTTCACAGGAGGAGCGTCATGAGGGTTGAAGACATTCTCCGCCGAAAGGGGACGCGCATCGGCACGGTGCGCATCAACGAAACCGTGGAAACGGCGTTGCGTCTTCTGAAGGCCGAAAACACCGGCGCGCTGGTGGTCAAGGACGTCTGCCGGACCGAGGGCAACACGGTCGTCGGGGTGATTTCCGAACGTGACATCGTGCGCAGCCTGACCGACCGCGGGCCGGGCATCCTGTCCCTGCCGGTCACGGCGGTGATGAGCCATCATCCCGTCTGCTGCACGCCGGGCGATTCCGTCCGTCACGTGCTCCAGCTGATGGACGAGCACACCATCCGCCACATTCCCGTTCTGGACGGCGCCTCGCTGGTCGGCGTGGTCAGCGTGCGCGATCTCATCAAGGCGCAGCTCGACGCCGCCCCGCCAGACGCCGAGACGGCCGAGGTCGTCAGCTATCCCGTCGCCGCGGCCCAGTGACGGACGACGGTGCCCCGGGCTGTCGTGCCTGGGGCAACCTTCCCATGACGGCGGCGGCGGTCCGGAGGCGGTGACTCGCATCCATCCCGGGTGACCGCTCCGCCGCCCTGCGGGACTGACGCCGGACCACGCCCCGTCGCGGGCCGGCACCGACATCATTCGAGAATTTGACCGGCGGGCCGCCCGCCGAGGCCGCCCGCCGTCGAGGCCGGAGCGCTGACGCCTCGTCCTGCCGATTGCTTTGGGAGGCAATCAACAACCATGAAAATCGCCATACCCAGGGAACGGCGCGCGGGCGAGAATCGCGTCGCGGCGTCTCCGGAAACCGTCAAGAAGATCAAGGCTCTCGGCCTCGACGTCGTGGTCGAGACCGGCGCCGGTCTGGGCTCGAACCTGCCGGACCGGGTCTACCAGGACGCCGGCGCGGAGATCGCGCCGGACGCCGCGTCGGCGCTGGCCGACGCCGACATCGTGCTGAAGGTGCAGCGCCCGCTGCTGGCCGGGGAGGGGGACCTCGACGAGCTGGCGCTGATCAAGCGCGGCGCGCTGCTGTTCGCCATCCTCAACCCCTACAACAGCCGTGACCACGTGGCGGCCTACGCGGCGGCCGGGGTGAACGCCTTCGCCATGGAGTTCATGCCGCGCATCACCCGCGCCCAGGTCATGGACGTGCTGTCCTCGCAGGCCAACCTCGCCGGCTACAAGGCGGTGGTCGACGCCGCCAGCGAGTACGGCCGCGCCTACCCGATGATGATGACCGCGGCGGGCACGGTGCCGCCGGCGCGCGCCTTCATCATGGGCGTCGGCGTCGCCGGTCTGCAGGCCATCGCCACGGCCAAGCGGCTGGGCGCCATCGTCTCGGCGACCGACGTGCGTCCGGCGGTCAAGGAGCAGGTGCAGTCGCTGGGCGGCAGCTTCGTCGCGGTCGAGAACGACGAGTTCAAACAGGCCGAGACGGCGGGCGGCTACGCCAAGGAGATGTCGGACGACTACAAGCGCCAGCAGGCGGCGCTGGTGGCCGAGCACATCAAGAAGCAGGACATCGTCATCACCACCGCGCTGATCCCGGGCCGCAAGGCGCCGATCCTGGTGACGCGCGAGCATGTGGCGTCGATGAAGCCGGGCTCGGTGCTGATCGATCTGGCGGTGGAGCAGGGCGGCAACGTCGAGGGCTCGGAACTGGGCAAGGTGGTCGTCACCGACAACGGGGTGAAGATCGTCGGCCACGCCAACTACCCCAGCCGCATCGCCGAGAGCGCCTCGCTGCTCTACGCCAAGAACCTGCTCGCGCTGCTGCAGTCGCTGCACGACAAGGACCCCGAGGACAGCAAAATGGGTCGCGTCACGCTCAACTGGGACGACGAGATCGTGAAGGCCATCGCGCTCACCCGCGATGGGCAGGTCGTCCATCCCGCCTTCGCGGACGCGGTCCGCGAAGTCCAGACCGTCTGAGGAGGCGGCTTCCATGGAACATCCCGATCCCGCGAGCCAGATTGAGGCCTTCCGCCACTCGCTCCTCACACTGACCAACCAGACGGCGGAGCTTCAGGTCCAGGTTGCCCAGATGACCCACGCGATGCCGATCCCGGCGCCCGTCCTGGACGCGGCGAGCCACGGCAACTTCTTCATCACCGGCCTGACGGTGTTCGTGCTGGCCTGCTTCGTCGGCTACTACGTGGTGTGGCGGGTGACGCCGGCGCTGCACTCGCCGCTGATGGCGGTGACCAACGCGGTGTCCTCGGTGATCATCGTCGGCGCCCTGATCGCCGCCGGCCCCGCGGGGTTCGGCTTCTCCAAGATCATGGGCTTCCTCGCCGTCATCCTGGCCAGCGTCAACATCTTCGGCGGCTTCCTGGTCACCCAGCGCATGCTGTCGATGTTCAAGAAGAAGGGCAAGTAACCATGGAAACCCTGTCCGCCCTTCTCTATCTGGTCGCCTCGGTCTGCTTCATCATGGCCCTGCGCGGCCTGTCCAGCCCGGAGACCTCCCGCCAGGGCAACTTCTTCGGCATGGCCGGCATGACCATCGCCGTGCTGACCACGCTGGCCCTGCCCATCGTCCAGTCCTACTGGATGATCGTGCTCGGCATCGCCATCGGCGGCGGCATCGGCTACGTCATCGCCAAGAAGATCGAGATGACCGCCCTGCCGCAGCTCGTCGCCGCCTTCCACTCGCTGGTCGGTCTGGCCGCGGTGTTCGTGGCGCTGTCGGCCTTCTACTCGCCCGAGGCCTACGGCATCGGCGTGCCCGGCGCCATCGCCAAGGGCTCGCTGGTCGAGATGGCGCTGGGCACCGCCATCGGCGCGATCACCTTCACCGGCTCGATCGTCGCCTTCGCCAAGCTGCAGGGCCTGGTCACCGGCAAGCCGCTGGTCTTCCCCTTCCAGCACCATCTCAACGCCGGCCTCGGCATCCTCACCATCCTCCTCATCGTCTGGCTGGTGCAGAGCAACGCCGACGCTCCGATGTGGCTGATCGTCGCCGTGTCGCTGGCGCTCGGCCTGCTGCTGATCCTGCCGATCGGCGGCGCCGACATGCCGGTGGTGATCTCGATGCTGAACAGCTACTCCGGCTGGGCGGCGGCGGGCATCGGCTTCACGCTGCAGAACAACCTGCTGATCGTCACAGGCGCGCTGGTCGGCTCGTCGGGCGCCATCCTGTCCTACATCATGTGCAAGGGCATGAACCGCTCGATCTTCAACGTCATCCTGGGCGGCTTCGGCGGCGACAGCGGGGCGTCGTCGGCGGCGGCCGGCGGCGGTGAGCGCGGCACGGTCAAGGCCGGCTCGCCGGAGGACGCGGCCTACATCATGAAGAACGCCCAGTCGGTGATCATCGTCCCCGGCTACGGCATGGCGGTGGCCCAGGCCCAGCACGCGCTGCGCGAGATGGCCGACCTGCTGAAGAAGGAAGGCGTCGAGGTCAAGTACGCCATCCACCCGGTGGCGGGGCGCATGCCCGGGCACATGAACGTGCTGCTGGCCGAGGCCAACGTGCCCTACGACGAGGTGTTCGAGCTGGAGGACATCAACCGCGACTTCGGCACGGCGGACGTGGCCTTCGTGATCGGCGCCAACGACGTGACCAACCCGGCGGCCAAGACCGACCCGCAGTCGCCGATCTACGGCATGCCGATCCTCGACGTGGAGAAGGCCAAGACGGTGTTCTTCATCAAGCGCGGCATGGCCGCCGGCTACGCCGGCGTCGAGAACGAGCTGTTCTTCCGCCCCAACACCATGATGCTGTTCGGTGACGCCAAGAAGGTCACCGAAGAGGTCGTGAAGGCCACCGAGTAAAAGCCTGCCGAAAGGAAAAGCCCCTTCCCGGACGAACCGGGAAGGGGCTTTTTTGTTGCCGTATCGGCGAAAGGATCAGAAGCCGACAGCGCCTTCGGCGACATGATCCACGATGATCAGGTGATTTTCCACGCGGGTGACGCCGGGGGTGTTCTCCGCGGCGACGCGAATGGCGTCAAGCTGCGCCTCGGTGCGGACGCTGCCCCAAAGATGCACGACGCCGTTGCGCACCACGATGTTTTCGCTGATCTCGGGCGCCCAGGGCTGCGCCCGCAGGGTTTCCAGAAGCCGGTCGCGCACGACGCGGTCGTCCGCGGCGGCGGGGGAGACGTCCGGCGCGATGCTGGCCAGGACGTGCAGCAGGTTGGCGCGGCTGACGATGCCGACCAGCGTGCCGTTGTTCAGCACCGGAACGCGCTTGATCCGGTTGCCCTCCATCAGGCGGACCACCTCGTCGAGCGGGGTCTCCTCGGTGACGGAGATCAGCGACTCCGTCATCGCGTCGCGGACGTGGCGGCCATGGGACTTGGTGTAGTCGGCGGCCTGATTCGGCGCGCCCGCGAACATGGCGAGCCACCAGGACGCCCGCCGCACCGTGCCGGTTTCCGTCCGGCGCAGCAGGTCGCCCTCGCTGATGACGCCGAGCAGGCGCCCATTCGAATCGCAGACGGGCAGGCCGCTGATCCGGTTCTCCAGCATGCGCTTCGCGGCTTCGGTCACCGTGGCGTCGGGACCGATGGTGACCACCTGACGGGTCATGATGTCCGCAGCTTTCATGGCTTTCCTCCGTTTGCCTGATTCGTTGACCAAGCCAACATACACACACGGGAAGTGCGGTGAAACTGTCTGGTGTACGGTATACCAATTTGCCGCAGGCCGATGTGGCGGGCGGAAAAAAGAAGGCTCCGCTGGCAGGAAGCCGCGGAGCCGTCAGGTGGGGGAATCTACAGGGAGGAATGCGTGTAGTTCCAAGGACGTTTGTACACCCAGCGATCCGCCTCAACCACAGTGGATTCGGTATACCAGTCATGCGGCATGTGGATACCGTATACAGTATGCCAAAAGAGCTCTGAGAGCGCAGTATTGCCGGGCTGGGGCGCGGAAATTGGTGCCCCGTCGTTCATCGAAGAAACAGTCCGCGATCCGAACATATCCGCTTGTCATGAACTGGCATCTGGTATACCGTATCTCCAATCCAAGCCGCTTCCCTCTCCGGGGCAATGAAAGTGCGGCCCAAACCCCGTCAACCGGGGAAGCCCCGGATCATTCCGGGGGCGGAGAGAGAGGGACGGGAACGCCAATGCAGACGATGAGTTTCTCGGTCGCCCCGCTGGACCAGGGGATGAGCTTCAAGGCCAAGGCCTACCAGTCGCTGCGCCAGGCCATCACCCAGATGGACATCTACGGCGGGCCGAGCGAGATCCGCCTCGACGAGCGCCAGCTCTGCGAGGCGCTGGGCGTCAGCCGCACCCCGGTGCGCGAGGCCATGGCGCTGCTTGAGCAGGAGGGCTTCATCCGCTCCATGCCCCGGCGCGGCATCTTCGTCGTGCGCAAGACCAAGGCGGAGATCATCGAGATGATCACCGTCTGCGCCGCGCTCGAAGGCATGGCCGCCCGCCTCTTCGTCGAACGCGCCGACGAGCGCGGCATGGCCGACCTGCACGAGACCTTCGACCGCTTCGCCGAAGGCGAGCTGGCCGACCACGTGCTGGAGTATTCCGACGCCAACGTCGCCTTTCACCAGTCGATCATCCAGGCCTCGGGCTGCACGCTCATCGCCGACCTGACCGACCGCTTCTTCATCCACATGCGGGCCATCCGCCGCGTCACCATGCGCCGCGGCGGCCGGGCCGAGACGTCCATCGTCGAGCACCGCGACATCATCGACGCCCTGACCCGGCGCGACGCCGACCTGGCCGAGCGGCGGGTGCGCGAGCACACGCTGGGGCTGGCCCGCCATGTCGAACAGCACTGCGATTTTCTCGATTGACCGATCGTGAACCGAATAAGAGTCGGGGAGGAGTAACCCTTATGTCAGCCGTCACAGTCCTCAACAACCAAGCCACGGCCGCCACCGATGCGGAACCGGCGCTGACGGATGGTTTCCAGCTCGTCATCGATGCCCTCAAGCTCAACGGCATCGAGAACCTCTACGTCGTGCCGGGCATCCCGATTTCCGACCTGCTGCGCATGGCCCAGGGCGAGGGGCTGCGGGTCATCTCCTTCCGCCACGAGCAGAACGCCGGCAACGCCGCGGCGATCGCCGGCTTCCTGACCAAGAAGCCGGGCGTGTGCATGACCGTCTCGGCGCCGGGCTTCCTCAACGGCCTGACCGCGCTGGCCAACGCCACCACCAACTGCTTCCCGATGATCCTGATCTCCGGCTCGTCGGAGCGCGAGATCGTCGACCTCCAGCAGGGCGACTACGAGGAGATGGACCAGCTGGCCATCGCCAAGCCGCTGTGCAAGGCGGCCTTCCGCGTGCTGCACGCCCAGGACATCGGCATCGCCGTGGCCCGCGCGATCCGCGCCGCGGTGTCGGGCCGTCCGGGCGGCGTCTACCTCGACCTGCCGGCCAAGCTGTTCTCGCAGGTGATGGACGCCGCCGAGGGTGCCCGCTCGCTGGTCAAGGTGGTCGACGCCGCCCCGGCGCAGCTGCCCTCGCCGGACTCGGTGGCGCGCGCGCTGGAGGTGCTGAAGGGCGCCAAGCGGCCGCTGATCATCCTCGGCAAGGGCGCCGCCTACGCCCAGGCCGACGAGGCGGTGCGCGAGCTGGTCGAGAAGAGCGGCATCCCGTTCCTGCCGATGAGCATGGCCAAGGGCCTGCTGCCCGACACCCACCCGCAGTCGGCGGGGGCGGCGCGCTCGATGGTTCTGAAGGACGCCGACGTGGTGGTCCTGGTCGGCGCGCGGCTGAACTGGCTGTTGTCGCACGGCAAGGGCAAGACCTGGGGCGAGCCGGGGTCGAAGACCTTCATCCAGATCGACATCGAGCCGCGCGAGATGGACAGCAACGTGGCGATCGTGGCGCCGCTGGTCGGCGACATCGGGTCCTGCGTCTCGGCGCTGACCGCCGGCATGGCCAAGGGCTGGACGCCGCCGCCGGCGGAATGGACGGGAGCGGTGTCGGCGCGCAAGGAGGCGAACATCGCCAAGATGGCGCCCAAGCTGATGAGCAACGCCTCGCCGATGAACTTCCACGGCGCGCTGGGCGCGCTGCGCCGGGTGGTGCAGGAGCGGCCGGACGCGCTGCTGGTCAACGAGGGGGCCAACACGCTGGACCTGGCGCGCGGGATCATCGACATGCACCAGCCGCGCAAGCGCCTGGACGTCGGGACCTGGGGCGTGATGGGCATCGGCATGGGCTTCGCGGTGGCGGCGGCTGTGGAGTCGGGCAAGCCGGTGCTGGCGGTTGAGGGCGACAGCGCCTTCGGCTTCTCGGGCATGGAGGTGGAGACGATCTGCCGCTACAACCTGCCGGTGTGCATCGTGGTGTTCAACAACAACGGCATCTACAAGGGGACGGACGTGAACCCGACGGGCGGGTCGGACCCGTCGCCGATGGTCTTCGTTCCGGACTCGCGCTACGACAAGATGATGGAAGCCTTCGGCGGCGCGGGCGTCAACGTGACGACGCCGGACGAGCTGTACCGCGCGGTCAGCGCGGCGATGGACAGCGGCCGGCCGACGCTGATCAACGCGGTGATCGACCCCAACGCCGGGTCGGAGAGCGGCAACATCGGCAGCCTCAACCCCACCAGCGCCGTCCGCAAGGGTCCAAAGACCTGACGATCGAGCGGTAACCAAGGACGCCGGTTCTCCGGTTCCAGGCCGGGCGGCCCTGCCAGCGAGGGGTGGGGCCGCCCTTTTCAGACACAGAGCACCACCGGGAGGAACGACGATGGGAAAAGCTCTTGAAGGCGTGCGGGTTCTGGACTTTACCCACGTTCAGTCGGGTCCGACCTGCACCCAGCTTCTGGCGTGGTTCGGCGCCGACGTCATCAAGGTCGAGCGTCCGGGCGAGGGCGACATCACGCGCGGCCAGCTGCGCGACGTGCCCGAGGCCGACAGCCTCTACTTCACCATGCTGAACCACAACAAGCGGTCCATCACGCTGGACACCAAGAACCCGGACGGCAAGCGCGTCCTGGAGGATCTGGTGCGCATCTGCGACGTGATGGTCGAGAATTTCGCCCCCGGCGTTCTCGACCGCATGGGCCTGACCTGGGAGCGCATCCAGGAGCTGAACCCCCGCATCATCGTCGCTTCGGTCAAGGGCTTCGGCCCCGGTCCCTACGAGGACTGCAAGGTCTATGAGAACGTCGCGCAGTGCGCCGGCGGCTCGGCCTCGACGACCGGCTTCGACGACGGCCCGCCGATGGTCACCGGCGCCCAGATCGGCGACAGCGGCACCGGCCTGCATCTGGCGCTGGGCATCGTGACGGCGCTCTACCAGCGCACCCAGACCGGGCGCGGCCAGAAGGTGCTGGCGGCCATGCAGGACGCCGTGCTCAACCTCTGCCGTGTCAAGCTGCGCGACCAGCAGCGGCTGGAGCGCGGCCCGCTCAAGGAATACCCGCAGTACCCGAACGGCGAGTTCGGCGACACCGTGCCGCGCGCCGGCAACGCCTCGGGCGGCGGCCAGCCGGGCTGGATCCTGAAGTGCAAGGGTTGGGAGACCGACCCCAACGCCTACATCTACTTCATCACCCAGGCGCCGGTCTGGGCGAAGATCTGCGACGTCATCGGCAAGCCGGAATGGGTCACCGATCCGGACTACGCGACGCCCGCCGCGCGCCTGCCGCGCCTGAAGGACATCTTCGCGACCGTCGAAGAGTGGACCATGACCAAGACGAAGTTCGAGGTCATGGAGATCCTGAACAAGTACGACATCCCCTGCGGCCCCATCCTGTCGATGAAGGAGCTGGCGGAGGATCAGTCGCTGCGCGAGACCGGCACCATCGTTGAGGTCGATCACCCGACGCGCGGCAAGTACCTGACGGTCGGCAACCCGATCAAGCTGTCGGACAGCCCGACCGAGGTCACCCGCTCCCCGCTGCTGGGCGAACACACCGACGAGATCCTGCGCGAAGTGCTCGGCTTCGACGAACGCCGCATCGGCGAGGTTCGCGACAGCGGCGCGCTGGGGCTGGTCGTTCCCCGCATGGCCGCCGAGTAAAGACAGCCGTGGCAGGGGCGTCCCGACGGGACGCCCGCTCCATGCAGCACGGATAACAGGCGCACGCAGTCCCGAAGAGCGGGGGCGTCGACGCACACATCCGGTGAGCCGCAGGCTCACACCGTTATTCTTCCACGGATTCAGCACAGGACGCAGGGTGCCGGCGCGGAAAGCGTCAGCGCCGATGCCGGCCTGCGCCCCGCACCCTTCCATTTTAAACACCCGAAGACAGCCATGAACATCCATGAGTATCAGGCCAAGGGCCTGCTGAAGACGTACGGCGTCGCGGTGCCCCGCGGCGGCGTCGCGTTCTCTCCCGAGGAGGCCGAGACCGTCGCCCGCGAGCTGGGCGGCCCGGTGTGGGTCGTGAAGTCGCAGATCCACGCGGGTGGCCGCGGCGCCGGGCGCTTCAAGGACAACCCCGAGGGCAAAGGCGGCGTCCGCGTCGTCAAATCCGTCGAGGAGGTCGGCAAGAACGCCGCCGAAATGCTGAACCATGTGCTGGTCACCAAGCAGACCGGTGCGGACGGCCGCGAGGTCAAGCGCCTGTACGTCGAGGAAGGCGCCGACATCAAGCGCGAGCTGTATCTCGGCATGCTGGTCGACCGCGCCACCGGCCGCGTCACCATCATGGCGTCCACCGAGGGCGGCATGGAGATCGAGGAGGTCGCCCACAACACGCCGGAGAAGATCGTCAAGGTCGCCGTCGACCCGGCCACCGGCATCCAGGGCTACCACACCCGCAAGGTCGCCTTCGCCCTCGGCCTCGAAGGCAAGCAGGTCGGGGCGGCGGCGAAGTTCCTGACCGCCATGTACCGTGCCTTCACCGAGCTGGACTGCGCGATCGTCGAGATCAACCCGCTGATCGTCACCGGCTCGGGCGAGATCCTGGCGCTCGACGCCAAGATGGCCTTCGACGACAACGCCCTGTTCCGCCACAAGAATGTGGCCGAGCTGCGCGACGTTGCGGAAGAGGATCCGGCCGAGGTCGAGGCCGCCAAGCACGACCTGAACTACGTCAAGCTGGACGGCAACATCGGCTGCATGGTCAACGGCGCCGGCCTGGCGATGGGCACAATGGACATCATCAAGCTGTACGGCGGCGAGCCGGCCAACTTCCTCGATGTCGGCGGCGGCGCCACGAAGGAGCGCGTCACCGCGGCCTTCAAGCTGATCCTCTCCGATCCCAATGTGAGCGGCATCCTGGTCAACATCTTCGGCGGCATCATGCGCTGCGACGTGATCGCCGAAGGCGTCGTCACGGCGGCCCGCGACGTGAAGCTGCACGTGCCTCTGGTCGTGCGTCTGGAAGGCACGAACGTCGAGTTGGGCAAGAAGATCCTCAGCGAGTCCGGTCTGCCGATCCTGTCGGCCGACAACCTCGCCGACGCCGCCGACAAGGTGGTCAAGGCCGTGAAGGAGGCCGCGTAAGATGGCTGTTCTCGTCGATAAGAACACGAAGGTGATCTGCCAGGGCTTCACCGGAGCCCAGGGCACCTTCCATTCCGAGCAGGCGATCGCCTACGGCACCAAGATGGTCGGCGGCGTCACCCCGGGCAAGGGCGGCACCAAGCACCTCGACCTGCCGGTCTTCGACACGGTGGCCGACGCGGTCGAGAAGACCGGCGCCAACGCCAGCGTCATCTACGTGCCGCCGCCGTTTGCCGCCGACGCGATCCTGGAGGCGATCGACGCCGAGATCCCGCTGGTGGTCTGCATCACCGAGGGCATCCCGGTGCTCGACATGGTGCGCGTCAAGCGCGCCCTGGGCAACTCCAAGACCCGTCTGATCGGACCGAACTGCCCGGGCATCATCACGCCCGACGAGTGCAAGATCGGCATCATGCCCGGCCACATCCACAAGCGCGGCAAGATCGGCATCGTCTCGCGCTCGGGCACGCTGACCTACGAGGCGGTGGCGCAGACCACCGCGGCGGGGCTGGGCCAGACGACCTGCATCGGCATCGGCGGCGACCCGGTCAACGGGACGAACTTCGTGGACAGCCTTGAGCTGTTCCTGAAGGACCCGGAGACCGAGGGCATCATCATGATCGGCGAGATCGGCGGCGACGCCGAGGTCAAGGGCGCGGAGTTCATCCGCGACTCCGGGACCAAGAAGCCGGTCGTCGGCTTCATCGCCGGGCGCACCGCGCCTCCGGGCCGCCGCATGGGCCACGCCGGCGCGGTGATCTCCGGCGGCAACGACACCGCGGACTTCAAGATCGAATTCATGAAGTCCGTCGGCATCGCCGTCGCCGACAGCCCCGCCAGCCTGGGTTCCACCATGCTGAAGGTCTTCAAGGGCTGATCCGTTTTCGTCGCAGTGGTGTTTCCCCGAAGTGACTGACCGCGCCGGCAACGGCGCGGTCTTCTTTGTTGTGTATTCAGAAGGGAAGGGGCCGTTTCCGCAATGTGGAAAGCCGTTAGAGAAGCGTTGCGGTGAGTGGTCTGACCAGTCATCTTGGTCTTGCACAGGGTGCTTCACCCTTTGTATCGGGCGGGTTGTTGCTCTGCATTTATGCGAGCCTCTCGAAATCACTGGCCGTGCTGGAAACAGCACGGCCATTTTTTTGTTCCGCCGCTCCGCGCCGGCCGGCCGGGCACACTGCGGCGAAAACATATCGTTTCCGTTCCTGATCGACACTCGGTAAGCGTGGTGCCGCGACCGTCACCCCGCCATGCCCAAGGATGTCCATGCCTGCCGCCGACACCACCCCTTACGCTCACGGGACGGCGAACGTTCTGCGGCTGGCGACCGCGCAGGCGCTGGCCGGCGCCAACGCGGTGGTCGTCTACGCGACGGGGGCCATCGTCGGGAACACGCTGGCGCCGAGCCCGGCACTTGCCACGCTGCCACTCTCCATCTTCGTGGTGGGGATGGCGGTCTGCACCATTCCCGCCGGGGCCATCGCACGGCGGCACGGGCGGCGCGCCGCCTTCCTGGCGGGGACCGGCTGCGGCGTGCTGGTCGGTCTGCTCTCCGCCCTGGCGGTGCTTCTGGGGTCCTTCTGGCTGTTCTGCGCGGCGATGATCCCCGGCGGCGCCTACGCCGCCGTGGTTCTGTCCTTCCGCTTCGCGGCGACCGATTGCGTCGAACCGGAGCGGCGGCCGCGGGCCATGTCCGCGGTGATGGCGGGCGGGGTGTTCGCCGGGGTCATCGGGCCGCAGCTCGTCACCCTTACGATGGACGTCTGGCCGCCGCACCTGTTCCTGGCGACCTTCCTGGCCCAGGCCGCCGTGGCCGCGGTTTCCGCCCTGGTGCTGGTCGGGGTGCGGCTGCCGATGCCGACCGCGGCGGAGTCCGCCGGCGGCCGGCCGCTCGGCGTCATCGCGCGCCAGCCGCGATTCGTCACCGCCGTGCTGTGCGGGGTCGTCTCCTATCTTCTGATGAACTTCATCATGACGGCGGCCCCGTTGGCGATGCGCCTGTGCGGCCTGTCGCAGGAGGCGTCCAACCTCGGCCTGCAATGGCATGTGATCGCCATGTACGCCCCGAGCTTCGTCACCGGGCGGCTGGTCGAGCGCTTCGGCGCGCCCCGCATCGTGTTCGCCGGCCTGGGACTGATCGCCGCCTCCGCCGCGGTGGGGCTGGGGGGCGTCGATGTGGCGCATTTCTGGGTCAGCCTGATCCTGTTGGGAGTCGGTTGGAACTTCGGCTTTCTCGGAGCCTCCGCGCTTGTCCTGGAGTGCCATCGACCGGAGGAGAAGACCCAGGTGCAGTCGCTCAACGACTTCATCGTGTTCGGCACGATGGCGGTGGGGTCCTTCGCGTCGGGCGGGCTGTTGGCCGCCTTCGGCTGGGATTCGGTGCTGTGGGTGTCCTTCGTGCCACTGGCGGCGGCCATCGCGGCGCTCGCCGTCTCGGCTTCCTCCCGCGCCGCCTCCGCGACCGTCTGACGCCAGTCGGCGCCTCGCTCATCCAATCGCGAGAAGAGTAGGGAGTCCCGGCCGTAGGGCAGGGCTGAGCCTCCCGGCTGCGCAGATTTCGAAAGCCCCAAAAATTTCCGGATGAAAAGTGCAACACGCCAAAAGTTCGTGTTGCCAACAATCATGGCTCTGGCATACCATATGCCGTATCTGGAGCGCCACGAACGCAGGGACGGCGAGACCGGCTCTCCAGCTCATCATTGAACCATGACTCACATCGGCACGGAACAAGGCCGCCCATGACGCGGCGATGCGGACGCTCGTTCGGACACCGCCTCGCCGGCTCAAGGGGACCCTCATGCCCGGTATCAAAGCGTCGCAATCCCACGGGAGGGAATGATGGTTGGATCGACAGAATCCCAGAGGCCAGCTTTTAACAGTTCCGGCGGCTCGCAGGCGCCCATCTCCGACGGCGCGCGTTGGATGCAGATCGTCGTCGGCATCGTCTGCATGGTCGCCGCGGCCAACATCCAGTATGCCTGGACGCTGTTCGTGCCGGAAATCCAGGCCACCCATGGCTGGACCCGCGCCTCGATCCAGACCGCCTTCACCGTCTTCGTCGTCGTCCAGACCTGGCTGACCCCCATCGAAGGCTACTTCATCGACCGTTACGGCCCCCGGGCCATCGTCGCCTTCGGCGGCGTGATGACCGGCCTCTCCTGGATCGTCGACAGCTACGCCGGCTCGCTCGGCATGCTCTATGTCGGTTCGGCCATCGGTGGCATCGGCGTCGGCTGCGTCTACGCCACCTGCGTCAACAGCGCCCTGAAGTGGTTCCCGGACAAGCGCGGCCTCGCCGTCGGCCTGACCGCGGGCGGCTACGGCGCCGGTTCGGCCGTGACCATCCTGCCGATCGCCAACATGATCCATTCGTCCGGCTATCAGGCGACCTTCTTCTGGTTCGGCCTGCTGCAGGGCACGATCATCCTCATCGCGGCCTACTTCCTGCGCGCCCCGCAGAAGGATCAGGTGAAGGCCTCGACCAAGGTCCTGCAGTCCCGCCGCGACTACACGCTGAAGGAAGCGCTGCAGACGCCGGTCTTCTGGGTCATGATGGTCATGTTCATCTGCACCGTCTCGGGCGGTCTGATGGCGGTGGCCCAGCTCGGCGTGATCGCCCACGATCTGGGCGTGAAGGAAGCCCCGATCAGCCTGTTCGGCATCACCATGGCGGCTCTGCCCTTCGCGCTGATGCTCGACCGCGTGATGAACGGCATCTCCCGTCCGCTGTTCGGCTTCGTCTCCGACCACATCGGCCGTGAAGCGACGATGTTCATCGCCTTCACCTTCGAAGGCCTCGGCATCCTGATGCTCAGCCGCTTCGGCCACGACCCGATCATGTTCCTGATCCTGTCGGGTCTGGTGTTCCTGGCCTGGGGCGAAGTGTACAGCCTGTTCAGCGCCACCTCGGCGGACACCTTCGGCACCAAGCATGCGGCGAAGATCTACGGCGTGCTGTACTGCGCCAAGGGCGTCGCGGCCCTCCTGGTCCCGCTGGGCAACCTGCTGATGGAAGCCACCGGCACCTGGGCGACCGTGCTCTACATCTGCGCCACCATGGACCTCATCGCGGCCTTCTGTGCCATAGCGATCCTGCGGCCCATGCTGCGCCGGCACCATGCCCGCAACGCCGAGCTTGCCGCCCAGCAGGGTACGGGTGGGCTGGCGGTGCAGACCGGGCACTGATCGGTCACCAAAAGCCCCTTCGGTTTCGTATCTCGGATGATGGCCGCCGCGCGCACCCCGCGCGGCGGCCTTCTTTTTATTCGAGGAAGAAAGGACGGTTGTGGCCTTCACCGGACTGGTTGAAGCGGTCCGACGACCAGAGGCCGTCTGGCTGCTCGTCCCGAGAATCGGCATTCCACTCGTCGTCCTCCCGCATCAGGAGGGTCAGGCCGTGGCCCATCAGGCCGGCCAAGGCGACAAAGGCGATCAGTTGGGATTCGAGCATGGGACGGGCTCCAGGCACTCGGGAGGGGGCGTTGCTTCTTGTTGTTGTGATGCATCGTAACGGCCCGGCTCGGGCTGAGCAATAGGATTTTGTATACCAGATAATGGATACCAGACTCGCGTCGAGTGCATTGATCGGGTGGGCTTCGCCGTGAATCGCGCCCGGAATCGCATTGACGTGGGTGGGGCGGATGGTTCAGCATGGCGACGTTCCAAGGGGAGCCCCATAGCACGGGGCTGAGATGATGCCGTAAGGCGCCGAACCCTTTGAACCTGATCCGGGTCGTACCGGCGTAGGGACAGGAACAAACGGGCCACGGTCACGCGCATCCCCATCGCGCACCCCTTTATGGGGACCGCTCCGGTCGTCCGTTCTGCCGCTCCGTCACACCCGGGTCTCCAACGATCCTATGTGCGATGGAGATCCACAGCAGATGCCCGACACTCTTCCCCCCGCTTCCCAGAAAGCCGCACCGTCCGACCATTTCTCGGTGACGACCGGCCCGCTGCCGTCGTCCAGCAAGGTCCATGTGGCTGGGGAGCGCTTCCCCGACCTGCGCGTGGCGATGCGCGACATCCATGTGGGCGGCGGCGAGCCGCCGGTGCGCGTCTACGACACCTCCGGCCCCTACAGCGACCCCGCCGTGCAGACCGACATCCGCCGCGGCCTGGCGGAACTGCGCCGCTCCTGGATCGAGGCGCGCGGCGACGTCGAGGCCTATGAGGGCCGCGAGGTCCGGCCGGAGGACGACGGGCTGCGCGTCGGCGAGACGCGCGCCGTGCCCGTCTTCGACCGCGCCGGGCGCCGTCCGCTGCGCGGCAAGCCGGGCCGGGCGGTGACGCAGATGGCCTACGCCCGCGCCGGCATCGTCACGCCGGAGATGGAGTACATCGCCGTCCGCGAGAATCTGGGCCGCCAGCGGCTGGCCGAAGCGGCGGCGCGGGACGGTGACGACTTCGGCGCCTCGATCCCCGACCACGTGACCCCGGAGTTCGTCCGCGACGAGGTGGCGCGCGGGCGGGCGATCATCCCGTCCAACATCAACCACCCCGAATCGGAGCCGATGATCATCGGCCGCAACTTCCTCACCAAGATCAACGCGAACATCGGCAACTCCGCCGTCGCGTCCTCGGTGGGGGAGGAGGTCGACAAGATGGTCTGGTCGATCCGCTGGGGCGCCGACACCGTGATGGACCTGTCCACCGGCCGCAACATCCACACCACCCGTGAATGGATTCTGCGCAACAGCCCGGTCCCCATCGGCACCGTGCCGATCTATCAGGCGCTGGAGAAGGTCGGCGGCAAGGCCGAGGACCTGACCTGGGAGATTTTCCGCGACACGCTGATCGAGCAGGCGGAGCAGGGGGTGGACTATTTCACCATCCACGCCGGCATCCGTCTGGCGCACATCCCGCTGACCGCCAAGCGCACCACCGGCATCGTGTCGCGCGGCGGCTCGATCATGGCGAAATGGTGCCTGTCCCACCACCGCGAGAGCTTCCTCTACGAGCGGTTCGAGGAGATCTGCGAGATCATGAAGGCGTACGACGTCGCCTTCTCGCTGGGTGACGGCCTGCGCCCCGGCTCCATCGCCGACGCCAACGACGCCGCCCAGTTCGCCGAGCTGGAGACGCTGGGTGAGCTGACCAAGATCGCCTGGAAGCACGACGTGCAGGTGATGATCGAGGGGCCGGGCCATGTGCCCATGCACAAGATCAAGGCCAATGTCGACAAGCAGCTGGCGCTGTGCGGCGAGGCGCCCTTCTACACGCTCGGGCCGCTGACCACCGACATCGCGCCGGGCTACGACCACATCACCAGCGCCATCGGCGCCGCCATGATCGGCTGGTTCGGCACGGCGATGCTCTGCTACGTCACGCCGAAGGAGCATCTGGGGCTGCCGGACCGCGACGACGTCAAGGTGGGGGTGGTCACCTACAAGATCGCCGCCCACGCCGCCGACCTCGCCAAGGGCCATCCCGGCGCCCAGGAACGCGACGATGCCTTGTCGCGCGCCCGCTTCGAGTTCCGCTGGCGCGACCAGTTCCACCTGTCGCTCGACCCGGAGACGGCGGAGCGCTTCCACGACCAGACCCTGCCGGCGGAGGGGGCGAAGGTCGCGCATTTCTGTTCGATGTGCGGGCCGAAATTCTGCTCGATGAAGATCACGCAGGAGGTGCGGGAGTATGCCAACTCCGGCATGGCCGAGATGTCGGAGAGTTTCCGCGCCAAGGGCGGGGAGATCTATCTGGAGGAGGGGCAGGCGGCGGAGTAGCGTCCGAATCGAAAAGGGGGCGCCCTTGCGGACGCCCCCTCGCTTCGGCTCCTTCCCCGGCGGGGGGTGGGGAAGTGAGCGTCAGGGTGTTGCCGTCACGCTCCGGCCGCTGTGCGTACCCAGCGACTCGGCGGCCATGCGGTGGCGCATCGGGCGCAACACGAACAGCGCCAGCACCGCGGCCAGGGCATTGACCCCGGCGGCCAGCAGGAAGACGGCGTGCCAGCTTCCCGTCGCGTCGGCGATGATGTTGGCGAAGGGGATCAGCAGCGCCGCGGTGCCCTTGGCGGTGTAGAGCAGTCCGGCGTTGCTCGCCGCAAACTTCGACCCGAAGGTGTCGGCGCAGCAGGCCGGGAACAGGCTGTAGATCTCGCCCCAGGCGAAGAAGACCAGACCGGTCAGCAGCACGAAGGCCACCGGGTCGCGGCCGTAGAGGCTGAGCGCGACGATGCCCACCGCCTCGATGGCGAAGGCGATGAACATGGTGTTCTCGCGCCCGATGTGATCGGACACCCAGCCGAAGAAGGGGCGCGTCAACCCGTTCAGCACCCGGTCGATGGACAGGGCGAAGGTCAGGGCGGGCAGGGTCAGGCCGAGGATGCTGACCGGCGCGTGGGCCAGCCCGAAATCCTGAGCGATCGGGCCGAGCTGGGCCGTCGCCATCAGCCCGCCGCCGGCCACCATGACGAACATGGCGTACATGACCCAGAAAACCGGCGTGCGGACCATCTGGCTCGGCGTGTACTGCCGCTGCGCGGGCGGGGCGGCGAAGCCGCCGCGGGCGAGGGGAGCGGAGGGCGGGGCGACCAGCAGCCAGGCGAGCGCGAAGACCACCAGCCCCTGTCCCAGACCGAAGGCCATGAAGGTCGCCTGGTAGCCCGAGGTCTCGATCATCGTGGCGATGGGCACCACCGTCAGGGCGGAACCGGCTCCGAAGCCCGCCGCGGTGATCCCGGCGGCCAGACCGCGCCGGTCGGGGAACCATTTCAGCGCATTGCCCACGCAGGTGCCGTAGACGGCGCCCGCCCCGATGCCGCCGATGGCCGCCGCGACGTAGAGCACGAGCAGCGAATCCGCCACCGCATTCAACGCCCAGGAGGCGGCGCAGAGCACCGAGCCGAACAGCACGACGATCCGCGGGCCGAAGCGGTCGACGAACCAGCCCTCGACGGGCACCAGCCATGTTTCGGTGACGATGAAGATGGTGAAGGCCACCTGGATGGCCGCACGGCCCCAGCCGTGCTTGTCGTCGATGGGTTCGACGAAGAGGGTCCACCCGTACTGGAGATTGGCGATCATCGACATGCAGATGACGCCGGCAAGCAACTGCATCCAACGCCCGCCGACAGGCAGGGCGCTTTGCGCACCGGTTTGGCGCATATGGTTCCTCCCGGATGGTCCGCGATCTCGTTCTTGTCCTGGCGCGCGCGGGGTGCGTTCGGTGCCCGACCGCTTCGCTTTATCCTTCGAACGGGGCTGTCCGGTTGGATGCCTGTGGCATGCCAGACGCCGTATTCGTGATGCCTTGACGGTGAGTGTGGCGGATAATCCGTGGAGTCATCAACAAATTTTCGTGAGCGGGCGCCGCTCTGGCCATAAGTGATATATTAAATCGGCTGGCGGCGCCCCACCCGTCACAGGACCAGAACGGCGCGGAAGTCGTTGACGTTGGTCAGGGTCGGCCCGGTCACCAGCAGGTCGCCGAGCGCGCTGAAGAAGCTGTAGCCGTCGTTGTCGGCCAGCCGTTCCTTGGCGTTGACGCCAGCCTCGGCGGCGCGGGACAGCGTGTCGGGGGAGAGCAGGGCGCCGGCGTTGTCCTCCGTCCCATCGATGCCGTCGGTGTCGGCGGCCAGGGCGTGGACGCCCTTCATCCCGTCCAGCGCCACGGTCAGGGCCAGCAGGAATTCGGCGTTGCGCCCGCCGCGGCCCTTGCCGCGCACGGTCACCGTGGTTTCGCCGCCGGACAGCAGGACGCAGGGCTTCGCCGCCGGCTGGTCATGCTCGACGATCTGGCGGGCGATGCCGGCATGGACGAGCGCCACCTCGCGCGACTCGCCCTCCAGGGCGTTGCCGAGGATGACGGGGGTGACACCGGCCTTGCGGGCGACCTCCGCCGCACGCTCCAGCGCCATCTGCGGGGTGGCGACCAGGATCGTGCTGACGCGCTCCAGCCGCGGGTCGCCGGGCTTTGGGCTCTCGTCGCGGCCGGCCAGCAGATGGTCCATCACCGGCTGCGGCGGGGTGATGCCGTACTTCTCCAGCACGGCCAGCGCGTCGGCGTAGCTGGTCGGGTCGGGCACGGTGGGGCCGGAGGCGATCACCGACAGGTCGTCGCCCGGCACGTCGGAGATGACCAACGAGACCACCCGCGCCTTGGTCGCCGCGGCCAGCCGCCCGCCCTTGATGGCGGACAGATGCTTGCGCACGCAGTTCATCTCGGTGATGTTCGCGCCGGAACGAAGCAGCGCCTTGGACACCGCCTGCTTGTCGGCCATGCTGATGCCCGGCGCCGGCAGAGCGAGCAGGGCGGAGCCGCCGCCGGAGATCAGGCAGAGCATCAGGTCGTCGGGGCCGAGCGAGGCGGCGATGTCGAGGATGCGCTTTGCCGCCTGCTGGCCGGCCTCGTCGGGGACGGGGTGCGACGCCTCGACCACCTCGATCCGCTCGCAGGGCACGTTGTGGCCATAGCGCGTGACGACCAGACCGGACAGCGGACCCTTCCAGTGATCCTCAACCGCCTTCGCCATGGAGGCCGCGGCCTTGCCGGCACCGACGACGACCGTGCGGCCCTTGGGCGGTTCCGGAAGATGCGGCGGCACGCACAGCGCCGGCTGCGCCGAAGCGACGGCGGCGCGGAACATGTCGGTCAGGAGCGCGCGGGGATCGGTGGTCGTCATGGTTCGGTTCTGTCCCTTCCCTGAGCCGCGCCGTTCGTCGGCGCCGGTCCTCATGTGCTGGGAATGCTAACGAAATTGGCGCAGGGGGCAATGGGGAGTGCTTTCCCCTCTCACATCATGAGAGAGGGGGCCCGCAAAGCGGGCGGGTGAAGGTGGCCGAGGATCAGTCCCGTATTCCTGGCGGCACCCTCACCCTTGCATGCGGCGCATCGGCCACTCCCTCTCCCGGGGCGGGAGTGGGAGAACGAAACAGCCTCACTCCGCGGGTTCGGTCACGCGGTGGTTCTGGCCGATCTCGTGGTTGGCGAGCAGCTCCAGCGCGCGGACCATGCCGGAGTGGTCCCACGCCTTGCCACCCTGCGCGGCGCAGGCGTTGAACAGCTCCTGGCAGGTTGCCGTGTTGGGCAGCGACACGCCGAGCGCTCGGGCGCCGGACAGGGCGAGGTTCAGGTCCTTCTGGTGCAGCTCAATGCGGAAACCCGGATCGAAGGTGCGCTTCACCATGCGCTCGCCATGCACTTCCAGGATGCGCGACGAGGCGAAGCCGCCCATCAGGGCCTGACGGACCTTCGCCGGGTCGGCGCCGGCCTTGGACGCGAACAGCAGGGCTTCGCCCACCGCCTCGATGGTCAGCGCGACGACGATCTGGTTGGCGACCTTCGTCGTCTGGCCGTCGCCGTTGCCGCCAACCAGCGTGATGTTCTTGCCCATCTTCTCGAACAGCGGCTTCACCGTCTCGAAGGCCTTGTCCGGACCGCCGACCATGATGGTCAGCGAGGCGGCCTTGGCGCCGACCTCGCCGCCGGACACCGGGGCGTCGAGGTAGTCGCAGCCCAGCTCGTTGATGCGCTGGGCGAAGGCCTTGGTCTCGATCGGAGAGATCGAGGACATGTCCACGACGATCTTGCCGGCGGACAGACCCTCGGCGACGCCGTTCGGGCCGAACAGGGCGGCCTGCACATGGGGGGTGTCGGGGACCATCGTGAAGACGATGTCGGCCTTCTGCGCCACCTCGCGGCTGGAGCCGCAGGCCGTGGCGCCCTTGGCGAGCAGGTCTTCCGGGGCCGGGTTGATGTCGTAGACGAACAGGGTGTGGCCGGCGTCGGCCAGATGACCGGCCATGGGGCGGCCCATGATGCCGAGACCGATGAATCCAACGTTCATGGCTGTGTCCTCAAATCTTCTGTGTTCGGGCGGTCGAAACAGGGTGGGCGATCAGGCGGCGGCCATCAGGCGGCGACGGTCTCGCCGGGGGTGGCGGCGCGCATCCAGCCCAGCCCTTCGCTGGTCCCCTTGGCCGGCTTGTACTCGCAGCCGACCCAGCCGTCGTAGCCGATCCGGTCGAGCGCTGCGAAGACGAAGGGGTAGTTGATCTCGCCGGTGCCCGGCTCGTTGCGGCCCGGATTGTCGGCGATCTGGACATGCGCGATCTTCGGCAGCAGGCGCTGCATGGTCGGGACGAGATCGCCCTCCATGATCTGCATGTGATAGACGTCGTACTGGATGAAGAGGTTGTCGGAGCCGACGGCCTCCAGAATCCGTTCCGCCTGCGCGGTGTTGGTCAGATAGAAGCCCGGAATGTCGCGGGTGTTGATCGGCTCGATCAGGAAGCGGATGCCGGCCTGCTTCAGCGCCTTGGCGGCGAAGGACAGGTTGTCGACGAAGGTGCGCTCCAGCGCGTCCGCCGCCACGCCCGCCGGGGCCTTGCCGGCGAGGCAGTTGATCTGCTTGCAGCCCAGCGCCGTGGCGTATTCGATGGCGCGGCCCACCCCGTCCTGGAATTCGCCCACGCGGTCCGGCAGGACGGCGATGCCACGCTCGCCCGCGTCCCAGTCGCCCGCCGGCAGGTTGTGCAGGACCTGGGTCAGCCGGTTGGCGGCCAGCCGCTCGACCAGCGCGTTCTTCTCGAAGGCATAGGGGAACAGGTACTCGACGCCGGTGAAGCCGTCCTTCGCCGCCGCGGCGAAGCGATCAAGGAAGGGCAGCTCGTTGTAGAGCATCGTCAGATTGGCGGCGAATTTGGGCATGTCTCTCTCCCGGATGTTCGTTTCGGGCCGGATGTTCGTTACAGGCTTGGCCGGTTGGCGGTCAGGATCGAAGGGTGACGGTGGGGGCGTCAACGCGACAGCCGCCTTTTTTCACCCTGCGGAACTGTGGATCTGACGGAGCCGCTTGCCCCCACCCTGACCCTCCCCCGCTGGGCGGGAGAGGGGAATTGGGCGCGCGGCGTGTTGATCAGACCCGCACCAGCTCCGGCTCGTCCGCGGGCACGTCCAGCACGTCCTCGAACTCGGTGATGTTGTTGATCTCCGTGCCCATGGCGATGTTGGTGACCCGCTCCAGGATGACCTCGACGACCACCGGAACCTGGAACTCGTCCATCCACTGCTGCGCCTGGGCGAAGGCGGATTGCAGGTTGTCCGGGTCGGTGACGCGGATGGCCTTGCAGCCGAGACCTTCGGCCACCGCGACGTGGTCGACGCCGTAGACGCCGATCTCCGGGGCGTTGATGTTCTCGAAGGAGAGCTGGACCTGGAAGTCCATCTGGAAGGCGCGCTGCGCCTGCCGGATCAGACCGAGGTAGCTGTTGTTCACCAGAACGTGGATGTAGGGCAGCTTGAACTGAGCGCCCACCGCCAGCTCCTCGATCAGGAACTGGAAGTCGTAGTCGCCGGACAGGGCGACGATCTTGCGCTTTGGATCGGCCACCCGCACGCCGAGCGCCGCCGGCAGGGTCCAGCCGAGCGGACCGGCCTGACCGCAATTGATCCAATGGCGCGGCTTGTAGACGTGCAGGAACTGCGCGCCGGCGATCTGCGACAGGCCGATGGTCGAGACGTAGCAGACGTCCTCGCCGAAGGCGCTGTTCATCTCCTGATAGACGCGCTGCGGCTTGATCGGCACGTTGGCGAAATCGGACTTGCGCAGCATGGAGCGCTTGCGGACCTGACAGGTCTTCACCCACTCCGACCAGTCGCGCAGCTTGCCGGCGGCCTTCCACTCCTTCGCCACCTCGATGAAGAGGTCGAGCGCGGCCCCGGCGTCGGACACGATGCCCAGGTCCGGCGCGAAGACGCGGCCGATCTGGGTCGGTTCGATGTCCACATGCACGAACTTGCGGCCCTTGGTGTAGACGTCGACCGAGCCGGTGTGGCGGTTGGCCCAGCGGTTGCCGATGCCCAGCACGAAGTCGGACGCCAGCATGGCGGCGTTGCCGTAGCGATGGGCGGTCTGCAGGCCGACCATGCCGGCCATCAGCGGATGGTCGTCCGGAATGGCGCCCCAGGCCATCAGGGTCGGGATGACCGGAAGGCCGACGACCTCGGCGAACTCGACCAGACGGTCGCTGGCGTCGGCGTTGATGATGCCGCCACCGGCCACCAGCAGCGGACGCTCCGCCGCGTTCAGCATGGCCAGCGCCTTTTCCACCTGGGCGCGGGTCGCCGCCGGCTTGTAGGTGGGCAGCGGCTCGTAGGCGTCGGGATCGAACTCGATCTCGGCCATCTGCACGTCGATCGGCAGGTCGAGCAGCACCGGGCCGGGCCGGCCGGAGCGCATCAGGTGGAAGGCCTGCTGGAAGGCGTAGGGGACCTGCCCCGGCTCCAGGATGGTGACCGCCCACTTGGCGACCGGCTTGGCAATGGACGGGATGTCCACAGCCTGAAAATCCTCCTTGTGCAGGCGGGCGCGCGGCGCCTGGCCGGTGATGCACAGGATCGGAATGGAGTCGGCGGAGGCCGAATAGAGGCCCGTGATCATGTCGGTACCGGCGGGGCCGGAGGTGCCGATGCACACGCCAATGTTGCCGGCCTTGGCGCGCGTGTAGCCTTCGGCCATATGCGACGCGCCTTCGACATGGCGCGCAAGAACGTGGCCGATGCGGCCGTTGCGTTGCAGCGCCGCGTAGAACGGATTGATGGCCGCTCCGGGGACGCCAAAGCAAACGGACACGCCTTCCTTTTCCAGGACATGCACCGCCGCTTCAATCGCCATCATCCTAGCCATGGCTTGGTCTCCTCCCTCGCGTAACGGGTCGCTGTTGCGTTGGATTGAGCTTTCATCAGCAGGGCGGCTATTGGCAAAGTGTTGGCGAATCCTTTCCGCGTGATGGAAATCGCGCCGAACGGGGCAGTCCTTCACGGCTCTGCGGACAATTATGCTGCACTTGCACAGTCCCGATGGCGCTGTCATCGTGAGCGGATGATGGCGATCCCGAGTCCCCGCCTCCTGGCGATCACGGACCGGCGGCAGGCGGCGCAGCCCCTGCCGGATCTGGCGGCACGCCTGTTCGCCGGCGGGCTGCGCTGGCTGTCGCTGCGCGAAAAGGATCTGGACGAGTCCCGGCAGATTGCCCTGGCCCACGCGCTGGTGGAGCGGGCACGGCCCTGGGGGGCGGTGATCACGCTGCATGGCGACCCGGATCTGGCGCTGGCCGCCGGGACGGACGGCGTGCATCTGCCGGAGGGGGCCGATGTCGCGGCGGCGCGGCGGCGGCTCGGCCCCGGCGCGGTGGTCGGGCTCTCTGCCCACGACGCGGAAGGGATTCGGCGGGCCGCGGCGGGCGGGGCCGACTACGTCACGTTGTCGCCCATCTTTCCGTCGCCGAGCAAGCCGGGCTACGGCCCGCCGCTTGGGACGGAGGGGCTGGGACGCCTGGCCGCGGACGCCGGTCTGCCCATCATCGCGCTCGGTGGCGTGGAGTCGGGCAATATCCGAGACTGTCTGGCCGCGGGAGCCGCCGGAGTGGCGGTCATGGGCACGGTGATGCGGACACCGGACCGCCTGCCCGATCTTCTCAAGGCATTGAAAGGCGGACAACCGTAAGGACAAAGGGCCGGCGGAGCCACCCTATCTTTATCGTAATCCTGGACTTTTCAGCCCAAAATGTGCATCTGGTATCTCATATACGAAAACGATGCGATGCCTTTCGCACGACCGGGCCGGCGCACAGTGGGGTGCTTCCGGACGGCCAGCATTGAGGAACGGTGCCGACCATGAACCCTCCGCCGATCAACGTCCAGCCGCTCGACACCGGATCGACCTTCCGCGCTCAGGCGTATCACGCGTTGAAGCAAGCCATCTCGCAAATGGACATCTACGACCATAACGAGGAGATCCGGCTTGAGGAGCGGCAGCTCAGCGAGCTGCTGGGTGTCAGCCGGACGCCGATCCGCGAGGCGCTGACCCTGCTGGAGCAGGAGGGGTTCATCCGCCTCCAGCCCCGCCGGGGCATCTTCGTCATCCGCAAGACGAAGGCCGAGATCGTCGAGATGATCCAGGTCTGGGCGGCGCTGGAAAGCATGGCCGGGCGGATGGTCGCGACGCAGGCCACCGACGAGGACATCCGCACCCTGTGGGACCTTTTCCGCAACTTCGAGATGCGGAACCCCAAGGAGCATGTCAACGAATACTCCGACGCCAACATCGCCTTCCACAAGAGCATCATCCGGCTCAGCGGGTCCAAGCTGATCCAGGAGATGACCGACAACCTGTTCATCCACATCCGCGCGATCCGCAAGCTGACCATCGGCCAGGACAACCGGGTGGAGCGGTCGATCAACGACCACAAGGAAATCATCAAGGCCCTGGAACGCCGCGACGTCGATCAGGCCGAACACCTGATCCGCGACCACACGTTGGGTCTGGCGGCGCACGTCGAGAAGCATTGCGACTTCCTGGAGTAAGGGTGCCCCGCCCCCTGTGAGGGGAAGGGCACGCACGGGTGGTCAGACCGGCTCGTGGAGCTTCGCGGTCGTCACGCTGTTCAGACCGTTCGCGGTGATCGTGACCACGCGCAGGCTGTTGGTGGTGCCGGGCGTTCCGAAGGGGACGCCCGCCGTCACGATCAGTGACTGGCCGGGAGCGCCGATGCCCTCCTGGGCGGCGACGAGGCTGGCCCGCTCGACCATCTCCGCGAAATTCGCCACGTCGGCGGTCCAGACCGGGTGCACGCCCCAGGCCAGTGACAGCAGGCGGGCGGTGCCGCGTTCGGCGCTGAGCCCGAGGATCGGCACGGTCGGCCGCTCGCGCGAGGCGCGCCGCGCGGTGGAGCCGGTGCTGGTGAAGGTGGCGATGCCGGCGGCCGAGATGGTCTCGGCGATCTGGCGCGCCGCGGCGGACAGGGCGTCCGGGGTGGTCGCCTCCGGGCTCGGATGCTCGGAATCCATGATGCGGCGGTAGAGGGGATCGCGCTCCACCCGGCGGATGATGCGGTCCATCATCGCCACGGCTTCCACCGGATGCTTGCCCGACGCGGATTCCGCCGAGAGCATCACGGCGTCGGACCCGTCATAGACGGCGGTCGCCACGTCCGACGCCTCGGCGCGCGTCGGCGTCGGCTCGGTGATCATGGATTCCAGCATCTGCGTGGCGACGATCACCGGCTTGCCGGCGGCGCGGCTGAGGCGGATCATCCGCTTCTGCAGGCCGGGCACGTCCTCCGGCGGCAGTTCCACGCCGAGGTCGCCGCGGGCCACCATCACCGCGTCCGACAGGGCGATGATCTCCTCCAGCCGGGGCAGGGCGGCGGGCTTCTCCACCTTGGTCATGATGTGGGCGCGGTCGCCGATCAGGGCGCGCGCCTCCAGAATGTCCTCCGGCCGCTGCACGAAGCTGAGGCCGATCCAGTCCACGCCCAGCGTCAGGCCGAACTGCAGGTCGCTGCGGTCCTTCTCCGACAGGGCGCTGAGGGCCAGCGTGGTGCCGGGGACGTTCATGCCCTTGCGGTCGGACAGTGTGCCGCCGACCATGACCTCGGTCTCGGCGTGGTCGGGGCCGCAGCTCAGCACGCGCAGGCGCATGCGCCCGTCGTTCAACAGAAGCTCGTGGCCCGGCTCCAGGCTGGCGAAGATCTCCGGATGCGGGACGCAGACGCGGGTGCGGTCGCCCGGCGTGGGGTCGAGGTCGAGGCGGAATCGGTCACCGCCGGCCAGGATCACCGCCACCTCCTTGAAGGTGCCGACGCGCAGCTTCGGACCCTGAAGATCGAGAAGCACGCCGATGGGGCGCCCGACCGTCTCCTCGACCGCGCGGATCTGGCGGTAGCGTTCGGCGTGGTCGCGCTGCGTGCCGTGGCTGGCGTTCAGGCGGAAGACATCCACGCCGGCCTCGGCGAGGGCGAAAATCTGGCTGTAGGTCGAGCTGGCCGGCCCCAGAGTGGCGACGATCTTGGTGCTGCGGTTGCGCTGCATGGCGCGGGCCTCCTGAGAGGGCGATGACTTGACAATGACTGGGTGGTGCTTGGGGTGATGCTGCGACCGGGGTGGGGCGGGGGTCAAACCGCCGCTATGGCTTTTCCACATAGCGGGAAGTCACACGGTTGGTTTGACCGGGGGTGACCCCTGGGCGGACACTGGACGCCCGCGATCAGCCAGGACGATGCCATGAACACGCCTGTCGAGCCGCTTTCCGCCGCCAGCCTGATCCTTCTGCGCGACAGCGTGGACGGGCTGGAGGTCTTCATGATCCAGCGCCACCGCGACCTTCGCTTTGCGCCCGGCGCCACGGTGTTTCCCGGCGGGCGGCTGGACGCGGAGGACAGCGAACTGCCCTGGCGGGAGCTGTCGCTGCCGCTGACCGACGACATGCCGCAGCGGATGGCCGCGATCCGCGAGGCGTTCGAGGAGTGCGGGCTGCTGTTGACCGGCGGCACGGTGGATACGGCTGTTCTCGACGGGCTGCGCAGCGCGTCGGGCGGGACCTTCCTGGACCGGCTGCTGGCGGCGGGGCTGGAGCCGGACCTGGCGGCGCTGGTGCCCTTCGCCCGCTGGGTCACGCCGGAGAGCGTGTGGCGGCGCTACGACACCCTGTTCTTCCTCGCCAAGGCGCCGCCGCGCCAGACCGCGGTGGTCGACGGAATGGAGGCGGTCGCCGGCTTCTGGGGCACGCCGCGGGCCATCCTGGCCGAGGCGGAAGCGGAAAGGCTGTCGCTGGTCTTCGCCACCCGCATGACCCTGCTGCGTCTGGCCGCCTGTCGCACGGTCCGCCACGCGATGGAGGAGGCCGTGCGCTTCCACCCCCTAACCCCCATCCTGCCCCGTCCCGCCGACACCCCGGAGGGGCCAGCGTTGTGCATCCCGGAAGGGCTCGGTTACCCCCTGACGCGTGTCCTTCTGGAGCAGGCCCGGCTGGGCTGATCGCCTGAGGCCGTCGCGCATTTCCAACCCGAATTTCTGGTGAACAATTCGCCTAAAATTCCGCTATGCGGAATTTCCCGTGCCTTTTTTCGCCGCCGAAGCGTTATCGTCGCAAATGCGACTATTTGTGCATTGCACTCAGTTCGCGAAGTGGCATTATAAGGAAATAAGATATCGGTTTGACCGGAGAAATTTTCCGTTCATGTCCATAGGGTGCCTGAACACCACGCCGACGCGAGGATAGGTCCATGCTCCACCAGTCCATCATCCAAGGCTCCACCGACACCAGCGGCGCCATCGCCGTCGGTGCCGCCGTGGTTGCCGGGCACGCGGCGCTGCCGGCGGCCAATGGACAGGCGCTCAATGGACAGGCAGCCAGTGGACAGCGGTGGGTCTACGCCTTTGGCGGCGGCGGGGCGGAAGGGCACGGCGGCATGCTGGCCGAGCTGGGCGGCAAGGGCGCCGGGCTGGCCGAGATGGCGCGGCTGGGCGTACCGGTGCCGCCGGGCTTCACCATCGTGGCGGAAGCCAGCCGCCGCCACCGCGCCGGGCAGGGCGGCTTTCCCGCCGGGCTGACGGCCCAAGTCGAGGAGGCGCTGGCCCGGCTGGAAGCCATGGCGGGCGCGCGCTTCGGCGGGTCGGAGAATCCGCTCCTGGTGTCGGTCCGCTCCGGCGCGCGGGCCTCGATGCCCGGCATGATGGACACAATCCTGAATCTGGGCCTGACCGACGCGACGGTGAAGGGGCTGGCGGCGCGCAGCGGCGACGCCCGCTTCGCCTACGACTGCTACCGCCGGCTGATTCAGACCTACGGTACGGTGGTGCAGGGGGTGGGTGCCCATATCTTCGACGCGGCGCTGGAGGCCTACAAGGAGACTCGCGGGCTGACCCGCGACGCCGACCTAAACGCCGCCGACTGGCGCGCCGTGGCCGCCGCCTACCGCGCGGTGATCGAGCGCGAGGCGGGGGAGCCCTTCCCGCAGGACGCGCGGACCCAGCTCTTCGCCGCCATCGCGGCCATCTTCCGCTCCTGGAGCAACCCCCGAGCCGTGGCCTTCCGGGCGGTGCACGGCATTCCCGACGATTGGGGCACCGCGGCGACCGTGCAGGCGATGGTGTTCGGCAACCGCGGCAGCGCCTCTGGCACCGGCGTCGCCCACAGCCGCGACCCGTCCACCGGCGAGGCCGCGCTGTGCGGCGAGTTCCTGGCCGAGGCCCAGGGCGAGGACATCGTGTCCGGCCTGCGCACGCCGGGGCCGCTGGCCGGCGCCGACACCTCCCTGGAGGCGGTCGCCCCCGAGGCCTTCGCCGAGCTTGGCCGCATCGCCGACCGGCTGGAACGCCATTTCGGCGACATGCAGGAGATCGAGTTCACCGTCCAGCAGGGGCGTCTGTTCATCCTCCAGTCGCGCGCGGGCAAGCGGACGCCGGAGGCCGGGGTGCGCATCGCCACGGACATGGCGCAGGCCGGCATCATCTCGCGGGCCGAGGCGGTGCAGCGAGCCGACCTGCCGGCGCTGGCGGACAGCCTGCGCCCCATCCCCGATCCGAACGCGCCCCGCGAGGTGATCGCCCGCGGTCTGCCGGCCTCCTCCGGCGCTGCCACGGGTGCCGCGGTCTTCACGTCGGACGAGGCGGTGCGGCTGGCGGCGGAGGGCGTGGCGGTGGTGCTGTGCCGGCCGGAAACCTCTCCCCACGACGTGCACGGCATGCAGGTGGCCTGCGCCGTGGTGACGGCCCGCGGCGGAGCGACCAGTCACGCCGCCACCGTCGCCCGCGCCATGGGGCTGCCCTGCGTCACAGGAGCCCGCATGCTGCGCGTCGATCCGGCGGCTGGCGTGATGACCGTGGGGGAGGTGACCGTCCGGGCGGGTGAGATCATCACCGTGGACGGCGGGGCCGGCCATGTGATCCTGGGCAGCGTGCCGATGATCCGCCCCGAGCCGCCGGAGGTCGTGGCGTTGCTGCTGCGCTGGGCCGAGGCGGACGACGAGGGCGGCGGCGACTGACGGTTTGAGGCACGAAGAAAGGCCCGCCGTCCGATGGGACGACGGGCCTTCCGGTTGGGGGCCTTCCGCTTTCGCCGGGCCGCGGTCAGTGGGCGTAGACCGGGGTTTCCTGCGTCGACGGCTGGGTGTGGGTGATCATCTCGGTGAGCTGAAGCTTGGTGAAGTCGCGGGCGCTGACCACGCCGACCAGCGTGGCGCCGTCGAGCACCGGCAGGTGGCGGATGTGATGGCGGTCCATCAGCTCCAGCGCGTGGACGACGCTGTCGTCGGGCGAGCAGGTCTGCGGGGCGCGCGACATCAGCATGAAGACCGGCGTCTTCAGGACCGACGCGCCGCGCTCCAGCAGCGCGTAAACGACGTCGCGCTCCGACAGCATGCCGGCGACGGCGTTGCCCTCGGTCCGGCAGACGTCCTTGACCACCAGGGCGCTGATGTTCTCCGACTTCATCAGCCGAATCGCCTCCTCGATGGTTTCGCCGGAACGCACGGTGACGACGCGGGATTCCTTGGTCCGAAGAATGTCGGCGACTTTCATGGCGAGCCCTCCACCAGACAGCGGTTTGCGTAAGCGCGCCCTGCACGGAGACCCCCGCGGGGGACCGGAGTGTGACCGGTGGGACCGCGTCGGGCCGGTCGAAGGCCGTCGGCGGCACCTGGGCATCGGGCAGTGGCAGGCGATGGATATTTGGTATACCAGATGCCACAGAGCGTCAATGGCTAATGTAGCAAACAATCAGCAAAATCGCATTTTTGTGCGGAGGCATCGCTGAACTGCGGGACCGCATTCATGGCGGCCGCTCGACTCTATGGCTTTTGTCAGGGTGCCCACAACGATAGCTGGCATGCCAAATACTTTGGAAGACTGAGGGTGGGGGTGCGATGCTTGCCATGGTGCTGCTGATGGTCGCGGCGTTCGCGTCGGGCGTTCTCAACGCGGTCGCCGGGGGCGGGGCCTTCATCACCTTTCCGGCGCTGCTGTTCGCCGGAGTGCCGCCGGTCAGCGCCAACGTGTCGAGCACCGTCGCCCTGTTCCCCGGCCAGATGGCCAGCGCCTGGGCCTACCGCAACGAGATCCGGGGCGTGACGGAGGTCAGCGTCACCGCCTTCTCCGTGGTCAGCCTCGTCGGCGGGGTCGTCGGGGCCGTCCTGCTGCTGACCACGTCGGACCGCGCCTTCGCCGGGCTGGTGCCGTGGCTGCTGCTGTTCGCGACGGCGGTCTTCGCGGTCGGCAGCTTCATGCCGGCGCTGGCCGCCCGGCTGCGGCTGAACGGTCACTCGGTTCTGGTCGTGCAGTTCGTCATCGCCATCTATGGCGGCTATTTCGGCGGCGGGATCGGCTTCCTGATGCTGGCGGCGCTGACCCTGTTCGGCCTGCGCGACATCCACGCCATGAACGGTCTGCGCATCCTGCTGGCCGCGCTGATGAACGGAGCGGCGGTGGCGGCCTTCTGCCTGTCCGACGCCGTGTCCTGGCCGGAAACCGCCGTCATGGCGGTGTCGGCCATCGCCGGCGGCTACGTCGGCGCCCATGCGGCGAAGCGGGTCAGCCGCGACGTGATGAAGTGGGTGGTGGTGTCGATCGGCGTGGGGCTGACCCTGTACTTCTTCATCAAGGGCGCCGGAGCCTGAGAGCGCCCCACACCGGGTCTTGTCAGGGCTGGCCGGGAGCGGCGATGGGACGCAGCCCCTTGGCGTAGCTCTTCCACCGCTCCTGGTAGACGGCGGCTGGGGCGCGCATCCGCTCCACATCCTCGTCCGACAGCGTGCGCACCACCTTGCCCGGCGCGCCGAGCACCAGCGAGCGGTCGGGGATTTCCTTGCCCTCCGCGATGAAGGCATGGGCGCCGATCAGGCAGTCACAGCCGATGCGGGCTCCGTTCAGGACGGTGGCGCCGATGCCGATCAGGCTGCCGTCGCCGACGGTGCAGCCGTGCACCATCGCCAGATGGCCGATGGTCACGTTGCGTCCGATGAGCAGAGGGAAGCCCGGATCGACGTGGAGGACGGCGTTGTCCTGGACGTTGCTGCCGGCGCCGATGTGGATGCGCTCCTCCTCGGCGCGCATGACCGCGCCCCACCAGACGGACACGTCCTCCTCCAGAAGGATGTCGCCGACCACGGTCGCGCTGGGGGCCACCCAGCAGTTGGGGGACAGCTGCGGGACCTTGTCGTTGAAGGCGTAGATCACCCGTTCCTCCTTTATTCTTCGTGTGGGCCTTCGTGTGGGCATCCTAACGCGGAACGGATCGGCGGCGTGAGAATGCTGCACTGCGCTATACCCATAGGAAAATTGCGTGATATGATGGATGCGCCTGGTTCCCGACCCGTGTGAGGACTCCCATGCCGCTCTATTCCTACCACTGCACCGCCTGCGACCACGATTTCGAAGCGCTGGTGCGCTCGTCGGACACGCCCGTCTGCGCCTCCTGCGGGTCGGCGGCGCTGGAGCGGAAGGTGGCGCGCATCGCGCCGGACACCAAGGCCGACAAGTTCCTGAACACCGCCCGCCGCGCCGCCGCCGCGGAGGGCCATTTCAGCAACTACAGCAAGGCGGAACGCTCGCGCATCTAGCGCGCGGAATTCAGGTCCCGTCCGGAATCCCATACTTGCGCAGCTTGTTCGCGATCATCGTGTGCGAGGTGTGGAGGCGGGCGGCCAGCTTGCGGCTCGACGGGTAGCGCGGGTAGAGGCGGCGCAGCAGGCCGCGCTCGAACGCCGCCGCCGCCTCGTCCCAACTGGACGGCTCGGCGGGCTCGCCGCCGGTTTCGGCGTCCATGCGCGCCCCGGCCAGTTCCAGGTCGGCGGCGTCGAGATAGGCGCCGTCGCTCATCGTCACGGCGCGGAAGATGACGTTTTCCAACTGGCGGACGTTGCCCGGCCAGGGGTTGGCGAGCAGGGCGGCGCTGGCCGCGACGGTCAGCCGGCAGGGCGGGCGGCGGGCCTGGGCGCAGGCGCGGGCGATGAAGTGCCGGGCGAGCAGGAGGATGTCGTCGCCGCGCTCGCGGAGCGCCGGGACCTGGAGCGACAGCACGTTCAGTCGGTAGAACAGATCCTCGCGGAAGCTGTGTTCGGCGACCATGACGTCGAGGTCGCGGTGGGTGGCGCTGACCACCCGCACGTCCACCGTCTGCTCGCGGTCGCCGCCGACGCGGCGGAAGCGCCCGTCGTTCAGAAATCGCAGCAGCTTGGCCTGGAGGTAGGGCGACATCTCCCCGATCTCGTCGAGGAAGACGGTGCCGCCATGGGCGAGTTCCAGAAGGCCGGGCTTGCCGCCGCGCTGCGCTCCGGTGAAGGAACCGGGGGCGTAGCCGAACAGCTCGCTCTCGGCCAGACTCTCCGGCACGGCGGCGCAGTTCAGCGCCAGGAAGGGCTTGTCGCGGCGCGGGCTGGCGCGGTGGCAGGCGTGGGCGATCAGCTCCTTGCCGGTGCCCGTCTCGCCCAGGATCAGCAGCGGCGCGTCCACCGCCGCGACCCGCGCCGCCCGCGCCTTTAGCGAGCGGACTGGAGCGGATTCGCCGAGGATGCGGTCGAAGCCGCCCTCATCGAAATTTTGCAGCGCGTTCAGCCGCTCGCCCAGCCGGCTCGGCGCGAAGAGGGTGACCACCCCGCCGGCGGAACGCCCGTCCTCCACGATGGGGGTGGCATCCAGCAGGAAGGGCTGGCCGTTCAACATCACCTCCTGCCCGGCAGCGAGGCGGAAGCCGTTGTCGACCAACAGGTCGGACAGTTCGGCGTCACCGAACAGCCGGCCGAAGTCGGCGCCGGTCAAGGCGGCTTCGCTGCGCCCGGCGACCGTCGCGGCGGCGGCGTTCGCCAACACGATGCGGCACGCGCGGTCCACCGCCAGAACCGGGTCGGGCAGGGCGGCCAGCAGGGCGTCCAGATGCAGCCGTCGCCGCGTGCCGGGCAGGATGTCGATGGGGGTGACGGATTCCACCCCCAGCACGGCGCGCAGCGCAGCGTCGAGCGCGCCGAATCCCGGCACGTCCAGCTCCGGCGCGTCGATGTGGATGTGCGGCGGGTCCACCTCCACCGCCACGACGTTCAGGCGCCGCTTGGCGAGCACGGCCAGGATCTCATGGGCGATGCCGACCCGGTCGGCGAACAGGACGTCGATGCGCATGGTTCTCCCCGGTAGAGGGGCGAGTGTACCACGATGGGCGCATCCGTAAACAATCGTGTACGCTGTAACGATTTCTGTACGGATCAGGCAATCCATTGTTTCCAATAGATTTTCCAAGAGTAAAGGAAGCACGGGTCGGGTGATGTGTAACGATTTGTGTACGGCCTTGTCCGGCACCCGGCTGTCCGCCCCAGTGTTTCCGCGGCTTCCGGCACTTGGCATCGCGTTTGCGAATGGGATGCGAACAAATCCGTGATCTCGGGAGCCTCCACATGCGCGTCATCGTCCTCGGCAGCGGCGTCATCGGCGTTTCCACCGCCTATTTCCTGGCGAAGGCCGGGCACGAGGTCACGGTGGTGGATCGGCAGCCCGGCCCGGCGCTGGAGACCAGCTACGCCAACGCGGGCGAGGTGTCGCCGGGCTACTCCGCCCCCTGGGCGGCGCCGGGCCTGATGGCGAAGGCGGTGAAGTGGATGATGATGAAGCATTCGCCGCTGGTGATCCGGCCGAAGCTGGACCCGGCCATGTGGTCCTGGTGCCTGAAGCTGCTGGCCAACGCCAACGAGCGTTCCTACGAGATCAACAAGGGCCGCATGGTCCGGCTGGCCGAATACAGCCGCGATTGCCTGCGCGCTCTGCGCGACGAGACCGGCATCCGCTACGACGAGCGCGCCAAGGGCACGCTCCAGGTCTTCCGTACCCAGAAGCAGGTGGACGCCGCCGCCACCGACATGGCCGTGCTGGACCGCTTCAAGGTGCCCTACAGCCTGCTGGACGTCGAGGGCTGCGCGGCGGTCGAGCCGGCGCTGCGGCTGGTCAAGGAGAAGATCGTCGGCGGCCTGCTGCTGCCCGGCGACGAGACGGGCGACTGCTTCCGCTTCACCAACGCGCTGGCCGCCATGGCGACGGAGATGGGGGTGGAGTTCCGTTATAACACTGCCATCCGCAAGCTGGAGAGCGACGGGCGCCGGGTCACCGGCGTGGTCACCGACGCCGGCACGCTGACCGCCGACTCCTACGTGGTCGCCATGGGCAGCTATTCCCCGACGCTGGTGAAGCCGTTCGGGCTGGACCTGCCGGTCTATCCGGTGAAGGGCTACTCGCTGACTCTGCCCATCGTCGACCCGGCGGGCGCTCCGGAATCCACGGTGATGGACGAGACGCACAAGATCGCGGTGACCCGCCTGGGCGACCGTATCCGCGTCGGCGGCACGGCGGAGCTGACCGGTTTCGACCTGACGCTGCGTGCGGGGCGCCGCGGCCCGCTCGACCATGTGGTGAGCGACCTCTTCCCCACGGGCGGCGACTTGTCGAAGGCGGAGTTCTGGACCGGCCTGCGCCCGAACACACCGGACGGCACCCCCATCGTCGGGCCGACCCCGGTACGCAACCTGTTCCTCAACACCGGCCACGGCACGCTGGGCTGGACGATGGCCGCCGGCTCGGGCCGGGTGGTCGCCGACGTGGTCGGCGGGCGCCAGACGGAGATTGACATGGACGGGCTGACCGTTGCCCGCTATGGCCGTTCCGCCGCCGCGGCCAGCCGCCCGACGATCGGCGGCGTGGCCCGCCCGGCGGCCCGATAAGCGCGTTTTCGCGCGGGTTTACTCCTGGCGCGCCTGGGCACCTTGGTTCAGGCGCGCGGTGTTGAACTCCTTCATGCGCGCCGCGTCGAAGGAGCCGAGCGCCTTCACCTGCTCCGGCGTTGCCTGCAGCGTGATGGAGGTCAGGCCCGGCTCCAGCGCCGCCGCTTTCCAGGCGACGGCGTAGGGGCCTTCGCCCTCCGGCTCCGGCGTCACCACAACGGCTTTGAGCGCGCCGTTGCGGTCGAACACCAGATCCTCCACCGTGCCAAAGAAACCGGCCTCGGTCGCGTCGCCCGCGGTGTTGGCCGGCTGGCCGATCAGGGCGGAGACGCGCCAGTCGCCGGGGCGGCTGGCCGCCTGCTGCTGGCGCCGGATCAGGTCCAGCGTGTCGGGGCCGGCAACGGGATAGGCCAGGACGCCGTCCACCGATCCGGGCATGAGCTGGTGCCAGGGCACGGTGAAGCGCGCCTCGCCGACGTCCAGCATGCCGCTGGCCTCGATCACCGCGCTTTCCAGCCGTCCGTCCGCGCCGACGACGAGATCCACCACCTGCCCAAGCTCCTCGCCGAGCAGTCCTTCGACCTCGGTTCCGACGATCACGCCGGCTCGCCAGCCCTGGTAGAGCCGGGGGTAGGACGCCTCCGTGGTTCGCACGGCGTCCGCGGCGTGGACAGGTTGAGGAACGCCCAAAGTCAGGGACGTGGCGATGGCGAACGCGGCGAGGATGCCCGCCGAAGTGCCGCTGTAACGCATGGGTCTGTGCTCCCGATTGTGACGCGCGGTCCGTCAAAGGGAACATGGGAGGTGCGTGGCGGTTCCGGAGGGAACTCCCCAGAGGTACGCCGGTTGCTGACCGGACAGGCCAACCGAGGAGGTGATCCCATGGCAGGAAAACTCGAGAAGAAGACCGTCGCCGTTTTGGCGACCGATGGCTTCGAGCAGGTCGAACTGACCGAGCCGGTGAAGGCGCTGCGCAACGAAGGCGCCGAGGTGCGGATCGTGGCGCCCCAGGGCGGCCAGATCCAGGGCTGGAACCACCACGACAAGGCCGACCGTGTGGACGTGGACGTCACGCTCGATCAGGCGGACGCCGGCCGCTTCGACGCGCTGGTGCTGCCGGGCGGCGTCATCAACCCCGACGCGTTGCGGCTGGAGCCGAAGGCCATCGATTTCGTGCGCAGCTTCGTCCAGTCGGGCAAGCCCATCGCCGCGATTTGTCACGGCCCCTGGACGCTGATCGACGCGGGCGGCGCGAAGGGCAAGCGCATGACCTCCTGGCCGTCGCTGAAGGTCGATCTTGGCAATGCCGGGGCGAATTGGGAGGACAGTGAGGTCGTCACCGACCAAGGCTTGGTGACCTCGCGCAAGCCGGACGACCTGCCGGCCTTCTGCCGCAAGATGGTGGAGGAGTTCGCCGAAGGCCGCCACGGCGCCCACCGCCACGCGGCGGAGTGACGATGCACCGTCCCCTCTCCCCTGCGCCGGGAGAGGGGACCACTCTCTAGACGGACGCCAGTGGCGACAGACCGTTCTGGATCGCCCACACCGCGGCTTGCGTGCGGTTCTGGGCGTTGATCTTCCGCATCACGTTCTTGAAATGCATCTTCACGGTCGATTCCGTGATGTGCAGGTTGCGCGCGATCGCCTTGTTCGACTGCCCGGCGAGAAGGCAGCGCAGGATCTGAACCTCGCGCTTCGACAACTCGTTGCTGGCGGGCTGGGCGCGCTCCGGCTGCGGGCGCTCGCTGTTGGCGTTGGCGATCAGCAGACTGGCGACATGGGTCGGATAGACCACCTCGCCCAGCATGACCAGTTGAAGGGCGCGCAGCAGGGACTCGCTCGACATCGATTTGTTCAGATAGGCGTCGGCGCCCGCCTTCAGCGACAGCGACAGCGTGCGGTCGGCGATGGCGTCGGCCAGCACGGCGATGCGGGCGCTGGTGGCGGCGCGCAGGCGTTTCACCCCGCCGGCCTCGTCGTTCGTCGCGTCCCCCAGGGCCACCACGATCAGGTCGGGCTGCACACCCTGCGCGATGGCCGCCTCGGCATCCTCCACCGTCGTGGCGTGATGACAAACGCGGAAAGGGCCGCCGCTGATGAGCGTTCCCAGCGCCGCCGAAAACAGTCGATCATGGTCCACGAGCATGACGTTCCAGGTTCTCATCGAAACTCCTCCGTGACGCCACCCGTGACGAGCAGCGCACAACGCCAATCGTTGTCCGTTTTCGCCTGGGAAAAGGGAAAAAAGCCGTCTTTATTGTATCGAAAAAGCGTGCTTTACGCTGGTTGTCCCGATGATTTATACGGATGGGCAGGGAGTGGCGCAAGATGCTTGGAAGAAGCTCGATACGAATGAATCATAAATGGCTTCCAAACGACAGAAATTCGCATGGCGCTGCTTCTGCAAAGTCCAAAAGAGGTATCTTTATACTTTTCCGCTGGACAGAAGGCCGGGCTGGTTTGGGGTGTCTTTGTTTTCCAGAACGGCTTTCAGCGGTTTGATGAGGTAGCAAAGCAATGGAAGTTCAGCTGCAGACGCGCGGCAAGGAGCGGTCGGTGGCCGGCAGGGCGCAAAAGTTTTTGGTGGTGGACGACCATCCCCTGGTGCGGCACGGCTTTGCCCTTTCGGTGGGGGAGATCCACCCGGACGCGCAGGTGCTGGAGGCTGGCTCGCTGGACGAGGCGATGGCCATCGCCGACCGCACGCCGGATCTGACGCTGGTCCTGTTCGACCTCAATCTGGGCGACCGTAGCGGGCGCGACGGGGTGCGCCGCATGGTCGAGGTGCTGGGAAACCGCCCGCTTCTGGTCATCTCCGGGTCGGACGAGGTGGCGGACATCGTGGACAGCGTGCGGCTGGGGGCCAGGGGCTACATTCTGAAGACCAGCTCCACGGCCGTCCTTGAGCACGCGATCTCCCTCGCGCTGACCGGGGAAACCTTCCTGCCGCTGCCGCGCGCCGTCCTGTCCGGCAATGTCGCGGCGGAGGTGGCACGCCCCTCGGGCCAGATCCTCGGTCGGCTGACCGACCGGCAGCGCGACGTGTTCCAGCTTCTGCTGGCGGGTCATTCGAACAAGGAGATCGCGCGGGAACTTGGCGTGCTGGAAGGCACCGTGAAGGTCCATGTGCGGGCGATCATGCAGAAGCTGGGCGTGCGCAACCGCACCCAGGTTGCCGTCGTGGCCGCCCGCAGCGGCTGCTTCCCGGAGGACGCCTGACGCCTTTCGGAGCCGTTTATCCATCCGGACCATGCCTTTATGGCTAGACGGCCGGCCCGCCATTGCGGCCTGCGGAGACTTTCCGGCACTATGACGGAAACGCCCGACAGGAGGGACAATGACGGGCTCTGTGCGTTTCGTGCTCGGCGGACGGGTGGTGGAGGTGCGCGACGCCGATCCCACCACCACGGTGCTGAACTGGCTGCGCGCCAACGGGCGCCCTGGCTCGAAAGAGGGCTGCGCCGAGGGGGATTGCGGCGCCTGCACCGTGGTTCTGGGCGATCTTGCCGCGGACGGGCGCGTCCGTTACCGCGCGGTCAACGCCTGCATCCTCTTCCTGCCGATGATCGACGGCAAACTGCTGCTGACCGTCGAGGATCTGGCCGGCGCGGACGGTGAACTGCACCCCGTCCAGGCGGCGATGGTGGACAAGCACGCCTCGCAATGCGGCTTCTGCACCCCCGGTTTCGTGATGGCGCTGTTCGCGCTCCACCATGACGGGCGCACCGCGGCGGGTGGCCTGAGCGACGGGTCGATCCACGACGCACTGGCCGGCAACCTGTGCCGCTGCACCGGCTACCGCCCGATCCTCGACGCCGCCCGGACCATGGCGGCGGAGCGGAGCGACGACCGCTTCGACCGGGCCGAGGAGGGCATCGCCACCCTGCTGCGCTCGATCCAGCGCGACGGGTCTTTTACCGTCACCCAGGGAGCCGCCAGCTTCCATGCGCCGTGGAGCGTCGAGGAACTGGCCGCCCTGTTCGCGGCGCATCCGAACGCCACGCTGGTGGCCGGGGCGACCGACGTCGGGCTGTGGGTGACCAAGCAGGGACGCAGCCTGCCCACGCTGATCCATCTCGCCCAGGTGCGGGAGCTTTACCGGATCGACGAGGGGGCCGATGCGCTGGAGATCGGCGCGGCCGTGACCTACACCGACCTGCTGCCGGTGTTGGAGCGCCGGCTGCCCGAACTGGCCGCCCTGATCACCCGCATCGGTGCGGCGCAGGTGCGCAACTCCGGCACGCTGGGCGGCAACATCGCCAATGGCTCGCCCATCGGGGACAGCATGCCGGCCCTGCTGGCGCTGGGCGCCTCGCTGGTGCTGAACCGGGGCGGGGTGCGGCGGGAGCTGCCGCTGGACCGCTTCTACCACGGCTACCGCAAGAACGACCTGAAGCCGGGCGAGTTCGTCGAGCGCATCCGCGTCCCCCTGCCGCGCGAGGGCCAGCGCTTTGCCACCTGGAAAGTGTCCAAGCGGCGGGACCAGGACATCTCCGCCGTCTGCGCCGCCTTCCTGCTGACGCTGGACGGAGAGGGGCGGGTGGCGGAGCTGCGCGCCGGCTACGGCGGCATGGCGGCGACCCCGGCCCGCGCCCCGGCGCTGGAGGCGGCGATGGCCGGGCAGCCCTGGACGGCGGACTCTGTGGCGGCGGCCCTGCCGGCGCTCGACCGCGACTTCCGCCCGATGACCGACATGCGGGCCAGCGACCGCTACCGGGCGCTGGTGGCGAAGAACCTGCTGATGCGCTTCCTTCTTCACACGACCGGGGCCGAGTTGCCCTCCCTGGAGGCCGTGCATGGCTGACGGCGGCACCATCCAACCGATCCGCGGCGGCGTCCACCGCGGCATCGAGCATGAAAGCGCCCGCAAGCATGTGACGGGCGCCGCGGCCTACACAGACGACATTCCGGAACTGCCCGGCACGCTGCACGTCGCGGTGCGGCTGTCCGAGCGGGCGCACGCGCGCATCCTGGGCATGGACCTGGCGCGGGCGAAGCAGGCGCCGGGCGTCCACGCGGTCCTCACCTACGCCGACGTTCCGGGGGACGGCGATATCGGCACCATCCAGCGCGGCGATCCCATCCTGGCCGATGATCTGGTGACCTACGCCGGGCAGGCGGTGGTCGCCGTGGCGGCGGAAACGCTGCTGCAGGCCCGCGCCGCCGCCCGGCTGGTGGAGATCTATTACGAGGACCTGCCGGCGGTGCTGACCGCCGAGGCGGCGCTGGAGAAGGGCAGCTTCGTCTCGCCGCCGCTGACCTTCCGGCGCGGCGACGCGGCGGCGGCGGTCGCCGGAGCGCCGCACCGGCTGACCGGCACGCTGGAGGTCGGCGGGCAGGACCATTTTTACCTGGAAGGCCACATCGCCTACGCCATCCCCAAGGAGGACGGCGACCTGCTGGTCCATTCCTCGACCCAGCATCCGGCGGAGGTCCAGCACGCCGTCGCCCAGGTGCTGGGGCGTCCGATGCACGGGATCGCCGTGGAGTGCCGGCGCATGGGCGGCGGCTTCGGCGGCAAGGAGAGCCAGCCGGCGCAGATCGCCGCCATCGCCGGCCTGCTGGCCAACGCGACGAAGCGTCCTGTGAAGTTCCGCCTGGACCGCGACGACGACATGCTGATGACCGGCAAGCGCCACGACTTCTTCGTGCGCTACGACGTCGGCTTCGACGGCGAAGGGCGCATCCAGGGTCTGGAGATGGACCTCGCCGGGCGCTGCGGCGTGTCGCTGGACCTGTCCAACGGCGTGGTCGACCGCGCCATGTTCCACGCCGACAACGCCTATTACCTGCCGGCGGCGCGGGTGACCGGGCACCGCTGCAAGACCAACACGGTGTCCAACACCGCCTTCCGCGGCTTCGGCGGGCCGCAGGGCGTCATCGCCATCGAGCATGTGGTGGACGAGATCGCCCGCTCTCTCGGCAAGGACCCGCTCGACGTGCGCCGCGCCAACCTCTATGGCGGGCCGGGCCGCGACACCACCCATTACGGGATGCCGGTGGAGGAGCCGGAGATCCTGGCCGAGCTGATGGACCGGATCGAGCGGGACGGCGACTACCGCCGCCGCCGCGCGGAGATCGACGCCTTCAACGCCCGCAGCCCGGTGCTGAAGAAGGGGCTGGCGGTGACCCCGGTGAAGTTCGGCATCTCCTTCACCGTCAAGCACCTGAACCAGGCGGCGGCGCTGGTCCATGTCTACACCGACGGTTCCATCCAGGTGAACCACGGCGGGACGGAGATGGGGCAGGGCATCCACACCAAGATGGCCCAGATCGCCGCCCAGGAGTTCCAGATCGACGTGGAGCGGGTGCGGGTCACCGCCAGCGCCACCGACAAGGTGCCGAACGCGCCGCCCACCGCCGCATCGGCCGGCACCGACCTGAACGGCATGGCGGTGCGCATCGCCGTGGGGACCATCCGCGACCGGCTGGTGGCGTTCCTCGCCCAGCACTGCCACACCACGCCGGACAAGGTGGAGTTCCGCGACAACGCCGTTTTCGCCGGCAACCACGCCATGACCTTCGCGGAGGTGGCGAAGCTCGCCTATCTGAACCGGGTGTCGCTGTCCTCCACCGGCCATTACGCCACGCCGAAGATCTGGTGGGACCGCGAGAAGTGCGAAGGGCGGCCCTTCTTCTACTTCTCCTGCGGCGTCGCGGTGACCGAGGCGCTGATCGACACGCTGACCGGCGAGTACAGCTTCCCCCGCGCCGACGTGCTGCACGACTGCTCGGGCAGCATCAACCCGGCCATCGACCTGGGGCAGGTGGAGGGCGCCTTCGTCCAGGGGCTGGGCTGGGTCACGTCGGAGGAGCTGTGGTGGGACGGCGAGGGACGCTTGCGCACCCACGCGCCCAGCACCTACAAGATCCCGACCTCGCGCTCGCTGCCGGAGGATTTCCGGGTGGCGCTCTACACCGACCGCCCCAACCGGGAGGACACGGTGTTCCGCTCCAAGGCGATCGGGGAGCCGCCGCTGATGCTCGGCATCTCGGCGTGGCTAGCGCTGAAGGACGCCGTCGCGGCGGTGGGCGGCCACCGGCTGCCCGTGCGCCTCGACGCGCCCGCGACGCCGGAGCGCGTGCTGTTGGCCGTCGAGGATGTGAAGACAAGAATGGGTTCCGCTGGTGGCTGATGCGTTGATGAAGAAGGTCGCCGTCCACGGCGCGGCGACGGTGCGGTTCGAGCATCGCCATGGGGCCACGCGCCTCGCCACGCTCTACCACCACGACCCGCTGCGGGTGCTGCTGCCCGACCCGCGGGCGGGAGACCTGCCCATCGCGGTGCTGGTCACCACCTCAGGCGGACTGGTCGGCGGCGACCGGCTGGACGTCGCCCTCTCGGCGGGGCCGGGGGCGGCGGCGCTGGTGACGACGCAGGCGGCGGAGAAGGTCTACCGCTCCGCCGGGCCGGACTGCCGCATCGACACCCGCGTGACGGTTGAGGCCGGCGCTTGGCTGGAATGGATGCCGCAGGAGGCCATCGTCTTCGAGGGCTCCCGCCTGCGCCGCCTGACCCGGCTGGAGCTGGAGGGCGACGCCCGTCTGATCGCCGGTGAGATGCTGGTCTTCGGGCGCGCCGCCTTCGGCGAGACGGTCACCCGCGGTCTCGTCCGCGACGCCTGGGAGGTGGTGCGCGACGGCCGCCTCGCCTGGGCCGACGCCCTGCACATGGACGACGACCTCGCCGAGACGCTGGCCCACCCGGCGGGCTTCGGCGGGGCCGGGGCCTGCGCCACGCTGCTTTACGCCGCATCCGATGCCGCGAGCCGGCTGGAGGCGCTGCGCGACGCGGCGGAGGGGCTGGAGGGCGTGCGGGTTGGTGCCACCGCCTTCGACGGACTGCTGGTCGTCCGCATCCTGGGCGGCGAGGCGCGGGCGGTGCGCGGCGCCTACGCGGCGCTGTGGTCGCATCTGCGCGCGGCGGCGGCTGGCCTGCCGACGCGCCTGCCGCGGCTGTGGGAGGTCTGACCGGCGCGAAAGCGCACCGCTGCCCGCAAAACGGGATTGGCGCACCGCAGCAACGTGGCATAATCCCGCCAATCCATTGGGAAGGCGGAGAGACAGCCCCATGAACCTGACACCGCGCGAGAAGGACAAGCTTCTCGTGGCCATGGCCGCCATGGTGGCGCGCCGCCGGCTGGAGCGTGGCGTGAAGCTGAACCATCCCGAGGCGGTGGCCCTCATCACCGACTATGTGGTGGAGGGCGCGCGCGACGGGCGCACCGTGGCCGAGCTGATGCGCGACGGCGCGACGGTGATCACCCGCGATCAGGTGATGGACGGCATCCCGGAGATGATCCACGAGATCCAGGTCGAGGCCACCTTCCCCGACGGCACCAAGCTCGTCACCGTCCACCAGCCGATTCGCTAAGGGGAGCCCCGATGAAACCCGGTGAAATCATCCCCGCCGCGGGCGAGATCGAACTCAACGCCGGCCGCGACACGGTGGAGCTGGACGTCGCCAACGCCGGCGACCGCCCGATCCAGGTCGGCTCGCACTATCACTTCGCCGAGACGAACGGGGCGCTTACCTTCGATCGCGAAAAGGCGCGCGGCTTCCGGCTGGACATCCCCGCCGGGACGGCGGTGCGCTTCGAGCCGGGGCAGACACGCCGCGTGCGGCTGGTCGCCTACGCCGGCAACCGCGTGGTCATCGGCTTCAACGGCAAGGTCAACGGCAGCCTGTAAAGGGCGCCAGCGGAGGGCATCAGACAATGGCGCATCGCATCGACCGGGCCGAATACGCGGCTCTCTACGGCCCCACCGTGGGCGACCGTGTCCGGCTGGCCGACACCGACCTGATCGTGGAGGTCGAGAGGGACCACACCGTCTACGGCGAGGAGGTCAAGTTCGGTGGCGGCAAGGTGATCCGCGACGGCATGGGGCAGGCCCAGACCTCGCGCCAGGGCGGCGCCGTGGACACCGTCATCACCAACGCGCTGATCATCGACCATTGGGGCATCGTCAAGGCTGACATCGGCATCATCGGCGGGCGCATCGCCGGCATCGGCAAGGCCGGCAACCCGGACGTCCAGCCGGGCGTGACCATCGTCGTCGGGCCGGGGACCGAGGTCATCGCGGGCGAGGGCAAGATCGTCACCGCCGGCGGCATCGACGCCCACATCCACTTCATCTGTCCGCAGCAGGTCGACGAGGCGCTGAACAGCGGCGTCACCACCATGCTGGGCGGCGGCACCGGCCCGGCGGCGGGCACGTCGGCCACCACCTGCACGCCGGGGCCGTGGCACATGGCCCGCATGCTCCAGGCGGCCGAGGGGCTGCCGATCAACCTCGGCTTCTTCGGCAAGGGCAACGCCAGCCGTCCCGACGCGCTGATCGAGCAGATCGCCGCCGGGGCCTGCGGCATGAAGCTGCACGAGGACTGGGGCACCACCCCCGCCGCCATCGACACCTGCCTGACGGTGGCGGAGGAGACGGACATTCAGGTGGCGATCCACACCGACACGCTGAACGAGTCGGGCTTCGTGGAGAACACCATCGCCGCCTTCAAGGGCCGCAACATCCATGCCTTCCACACCGAGGGGGCGGGCGGCGGCCACGCGCCGGACATCATCAAGGTGGCCGGCCTGCCCAACGTGCTGCCCAGCTCCACCAACCCGACGCGGCCCTTCACGGTGAACACGGTGGACGAGCATCTCGACATGCTCATGGTCTGCCACCACCTGTCGCCCCGCATTCCGGAGGACGTGGCCTTCGCCGAAAGCCGCATCCGGCGCGAGACCATCGCGGCGGAGGACATCCTGCACGACCTCGGCGTCTTCTCGATGCTGAGCTCGGACAGCCAAGCCATGGGCCGGGTCGGCGAGGTGATCATCCGTACCTGGCAGACCGCGCACAAGATGAAGGTCCAGCGCGGGCGTCTGGCCGAGGAGACGGGCGAGAACGACAACTTCCGCGTCAAGCGCTACGTCGCCAAATACACCATCAACCCGGCCCTGTCGCACGGCATCGCCCATGTCGTCGGCTCGGTCGAGGTCGGCAAGCTGGCCGATCTGGTCGTCTGGTCGCCGGCCTTCTTCGGCGTGAAGCCGGACATGGTGCTGAAGGCCGGGACCATCGCGGCGGCGCTGATGGGCGACCCCAACGCCTCCATCCCGACGCCACAGCCGGTGCATTACCGCCCGATGTTCGGCGCCTACGGCCGCGCGATGCAGGCCAGTTCCCTGACCTTCGTCAGCAAGCTGTCGCTGGAGAACGAGGCGCTGCGCTCGCTCGGCCTGCGGCGCGAGCTGGTGGCGGTGACGGGCGTGCGGGCCATCGGCAAGAAGCAGATGATCCACAACGATTCCACACCCCACATCGAGGTCGATCCGGAAACCTACGAGGTGCGCGCCGACGGCCAGCTCCTGACCTGCGAGCCGGCGGACGTGCTGCCCATGGCGCAGCGGTACTTCCTGTTCTGAGTGTGGGGTGACGGGTTCGTGATTGGTGTCTTCGATTCCGGGCATGGCGGTCTGACGGTGCTGCGCGCACTGGTGGCCGCCGCTCCCGGGCGTCCCTTCGTCTATCTCGGCGACCATGCCGCCGCTCCCTATGGTCCGCGCAGCGAAGAGGACATCTACCGCCTGACGGTCCAAGGGGTGGAACGGCTGTTCGCTCAGGGCTGCGGGCTGGTCGTCCTGGCCTGCAACACGGCGGCGGCGGTGGCCCTGCGGCGGATGCAGCGGACGTGGCTGCCCGTGGCCCATCCGGGCCGCAACGTGCTGGGCGTCCTGGTGCCGATGGTCGAGGCGATCACCCGCGTGCCCTGGATGCAGGACGGCCCCGCCGCCGACTGGCGCCCGGAGCCGCGGACGGTCGGCGTCTTCGCCACCCCGGCCACCGTCGCGTCGGGCTCCTTCCCGCGCGAGATCGGCAAGCGCGCGCCCGACGTCCAGGTGGTGCAGCAGGCCTGCCCGGACCTCGTCCCGCTGATCGAGCGGGGGGCGGGAGACGCGGAATTAGCTCCGGCGGTACGCGGCTATGTGCGGGCGCTGCTGGCGCAGTTGGATGGACGCCCGCTGGACGCGGCGGTGCTCGGCTGCACCCATTACCCGCTGGTCGCGCATCTGTTCGCGGAGGCGCTGCCGCCGGGGGTGGAGGTGCTGTGCCAGCCCAGTCTGGTCGCCCGCTCGCTGGACAACTACCTGGAGCGCCACCCCGAATACGTCCCCGCTGCGGGCGAGGCGGCGGGGAGGCTTCATTTCTTCACCACGGGAGCGGCGGAACCGGTCGGCGCCCTCGCGGGACGTTTCTTCGGCCGGCCCACACCCTTCGAACGGCTTTCTCCATGACCGACACGCTCCGCCGCGCCACCCGAGTCCACGCCCGCGGCCATTGGCCGGCCGAGCGCGAGGCCGGCACGGTGACCCTCGCCTTCGACGACCGCCATCGGCGGCGCATGGTGATGACGGACGACGCGGGGGCCGACTTCCTGCTGGATCTGCCGCGCGCGGTCGCGCTCGACCACGGAGACGGGCTGGAGCTGGGCGACGGCGCCTATCTGCGCGTGGTCGCCGCCGACGAGGAGTTGATGGAGGTGCGCTGCGGCGGCGGGACGGAGGGCTTCGCCCGCATCGCCTGGCACCTCGGCAACCGCCACCTGCCGGTGCAGATCGTCGGCGAGACCATCCGCCTGCGCCGCGACCATGTGATCGAGGACATGCTGAAGGGGCTGGGTGCCAGCGTCGCCGCCATCCACGCGCCGTTCGCGCCGGAGGGCGGGGCCTATTCGGGGCAGGGGCATGGCCACTCGCACGGGCATGGCCATGGGCATGATCACGACCACGATCATTCGCATTCCCACAGCCATTCCCATTCCCATTCTCATGGGCACTACCATTCCCACGGTCATTCGCATGACTGAGGGCGCTTGCCCCCACCCTAACCCTCCCCCGCCTCGCGAGGGAGGGGACTTGGGCGAGGATAGGCACCCTCTCCCGCGCAGCGGGGGAGGGTCGGGGTGGGGGCCCGTCTCGGCAACCCACCTCACCAAGCTCCTCGCATGGCTGTCGCCGTCCTTCCCGGTCGGCGGCTTCTCCTACAGCCACGGCATCGAGGCGGCGGTGGAGCAAGGCCTCGTCCGCGACCGCGACACGCTGGCGCGCTGGATGGACGGCATCCTGCGCCACGGGGCCGGGCGCACCGACGGCATGCTTTTCGTTGCCGCTCACCGCGCCGTGCTGGCCGGCGACGAGGCGGCCTTCGCCTGGGCGGTCGAGCGCGCCGATGCCATGCGCGCTTCCTCGGAAACCGCCCTGGAGAGCCGCGCGCAGGGGCAGGCCTTCCTCATCGCCGTGCGCGCCGCCTGGCCGCTGGAGGGGATGGAACGCTGGGACCGGGTGATCGCCGACACCGGCCGCCCGGTCGCTTACGCCGTCGCCGTGGCGCTGGCCGCCGCGCTGATCGGCGTGCCGGAGGGACCCGCCCTGTCGGCCTATCTGCACGCCGTCGCCGCCAACCTCGTCTCCGCCGGGGTGCGGCTGGTGCCGCTGGGCCAGACCGACGGGCAGAAGGCCCTGGCGGCGCTCGATTCCGTGGTGCACTCTGCGGCGGAGGCCGCGCTGACCGCCCCGCTCGACGATCTGGGCAGCCGCGCCATGGCCGTCGATTGGACCTCCATGATCCACGAAACCCAATACACGAGGTTGTTCCGCTCATGACCGCCCCGATTTCCAAGAGCCATGGTGGCCCCCTGCGTGTGGGCATCGGCGGGCCGGTCGGCTCCGGCAAGACGGCGCTGACCGACGCGCTGTGCAAGCGCATGCGCGACGATTGGGAGGTCGCGGCGATCACCAACGACATCTACACCAAGGAGGACGCCGAATTCCTCACCCGCTCCGGCGCGCTGAAGCCGGACCGGATTATGGGAGTGGAGACCGGCGGCTGCCCGCACACGGCGATCCGCGAGGATGCCTCGATCAACCTTGCCGCCGTCGACGAAATGAACCGCAAGTTCCCGAACCTCGACCTGATCTTCGTGGAATCGGGCGGCGACAATCTGGCGGCCACCTTCTCGCCGGAACTGGCCGATCTGACCATCTACGTCATCGACGTATCGGCGGGCGACAAGATCCCGCGCAAGGGCGGGCCGGGCATCACCCGGTCGGACCTGCTGGTCATCAACAAGATCGACCTCGCCCCGCTGGTCGGCGCGAGCCTGGAGGTGATGGACCGCGACGCCAGGAAGATGCGCGGTGACCGGCCCTTCGTCTTCACCAACATCAAGACGGGGCAGGGGGTGGACGCGGTCCAGTCCTTCATCGTTCAGCGGGGTGGGTTGCCGCTTCCGGGCTGACTGCTTCGCGGAAGAAGCAGGCGCGGAACCTCCGTCTTGGCCGTGCTGTTTTCCATGCGTGAGAACCACACGCACGGAAACCAAGCCGGAGGCACCCACGATGAAACGTTTGCTCCTCAGCGCCGCCATGATCGCGGGGGCGCTCGGGCCTTGGCCGGCGCTCGCCGAGACCTGCCCGGAGGGGGTGAACCGGCTGGGCCAGCGCATCGGCGCGCTGGAGGCCGCCGGAAACCAGACCCCCGCCTCCATCAGCCCGCAGGAGCTTGGCCAGCTCCGCGCCCTGCGCCAGACCGCCGAGCGCGCCGGGCAGCGGGGCGGCGAGCCGGCCTGCCAGACCATCCTGGGCGAGGCCGACGCGCTGCTGCGCTCGGTCGAGCATCCGCGCGTGGTCGCCGCCGACGATCTGTCGAAGGCCAAGCTGCACAACGCCAGCGGCGAGGAGATGGGCTCCATTTCCGAACTGGTGGTCGATCCCAACACCGGGCGCGTCGCCTACGCCGTGGTCGAGGCCGGCGGTTTCCTGGGGCTGGGCGAACGCAATTTCCCGGTTCCCTGGGCATTGGTCCAGCCGGCGCAGGCCGGTGACGGCTATGTCCTGAACGTGACCAAGGACCGGCTGACCGCGGCGCCCCAGTTCACCCGCTCCAACCGCCCGGACATGTCGGACCGGCAATGGGCGGTGGCGCTCCACACCTATTACGGAGTCCAGCCCTATTGGATGCGCGACGGTGCGGCCCTCGCCGCGGTTGGTATGCCGGAGGGTGGTGCTGCGGGATCGCCGCAGCTTCAGTCGGAGGTGCAACGCCTGTCGCAGGAGGTGGACCGGCTGAACCGCGAGCTGTCGCAGGCCCGCACGCTGGCCGATACCGCCCGCAAGCCCGACGGGACGGCGCAGCCGGGCTCATCCGGTTCGACTGGCGCTGAACCGGCGCCGGGCCAGGGCGGGTCCACGCCGCCCGCTCCGCAGCAGTGACCCCCGAAGCAGTGACTGTAGAAAAAGATCGAGGAGAGCAGCGATGGCGATGACGAGCCAAAAGGGCATGGGCAGCCGCGACGCGGCCCTGCCGGACGATCTCGAACGCATGATCAACGTCGGGCACACCGAACGCCTGGTGTCGCTGGTCGGAGGCGGGCTTCTCGCCGTGCTCGGGCTGCGCCGTCCGACCGTCGGTGGGGCGGCGCTGGCTTTGGCCGGTGGCGCCCTGGTCGCCCGCGGTCTGACCGGCTATTGCCCGGCCAAGGCGATGATGGAGGACTTGGGCGGCCATCACGGGGCGGGCACCCCTGCCGAGGATGTGGATCAGGGTGTCCACCGGTACTCCCGCCATCCCGGCGACATCTACGATGACGCCGACGAGAAGGAGAAGGTGGACGAGGCGTCGATGGAATCTTTCCCGGCCAGCGATCCGCCGTCCTTCACGCCCGGCGCCGTTTGATCGTGTGCGGTTCCATAGAAGCCGATTCTACGAAAAGGCCCCTCCGAAAGGTGGGGCCTTTGTTTTTGTTGCGGTCCTCGGTATGGATACGCAAGAAAGAGGTATGGATTACCGCTGCGGACTTCGCGTCTTCGCTGTGTGAAGGCTGTGTTACGGATAAACAAAGCGATAATGTCGGATATATTGCGACTTTAACAAGTTGCCTATGACCTTCGATTGCATTATGGTGCGTTGCACAATTCGAGTGATCCGATCTGGCGCACTCTGAATCCGGCCACTTTGCAATCCGGGAAAGCCAGCCTATGACCACGATCATCCCCGCCGCCGCCACTCTTGAAGGCAAGAAGGGCCTCGTGCTCGGCATCGCCAACGATCAGTCGATCGCGTGGGGCTGCGCCCGCGCCTTCCGCGCTCTGGGCGCGGATCTCGCGGTCAGCTACCTCAACGACAAGGCGAAGCGCTTCGTCGAGCCACTGGCCCAGCAGCTCGAAGCGGAGATCTTCGAGCCGGTGGACGTCACCGGCGAGGGTGAGCTGAAGGCCATCTTCGAGAAGATCGAGCAGAAGTGGGGCAAGCTGGACTTTGCGCTGCATTCCATCGCCTTCGCCCCGAAGGACGATCTGCACGGCCGCGTCGTCGATTGCTCGCGCGAAGGCTTCCAGATGGCGATGGACGTGTCCTGCCACTCCTTCATCCGCATGGCCCGCTACGCGGAGCCGCTGATGAAGGACGGTGGTTCGCTGTTCACCATGTCCTATTTCGGCGCCAACCGCGTGATCGACAATTACGGCGTCATGGGTCCGGTCAAGGCTGCCCTGGAAGCCAGCGTGCGCTATCTGGCGGCGGAGCTGGGCCCGAAGGGCATTCGCGTCCACGCCATTTCCCCCGGCCCGATCAAGACCCGCGCCGCCTCCGGCATCGCCCATTTCGATGAGCTGATGGAGAAGGCTGCGGAGCGCGCGCCGGAGCAGCGCCTCGTCACCATCGAAGAGGTCGGTTACACCACCGCCTTCCTGGCGACGGACGGTGCCAAGGGCATCACCGGCAGCACCACCTACGTGGATTGTGGCTATTCGATCGTCGGCTGATCGGACGTTGTTTGACAGGTAAGTTGGGGCGGCCGATCATCGCCTCATCTTCATAAAGTCGATGCGAAGGCAGGCGGAAACATGACGTTTCCCCTGCCTTTTCGCGTCTTTGTTTTGGTGCGGCAAAATGCCATGTGACGATCGTATGCGTTCGTTTTGTAGAAAATGCGCTCATAATGCAGGCAAAGGCCGCCGGTTGCGGAGTCGGCGGTAACAAGGGTCGCGGCGTCCGGTATTTACGGTTCCTTGACGGGTTGCGCACCTTCATCTTCAGTTGCGCAAGTGCGGCGCGCTTCCCTTCAATGCGGTGGCTTTCGGCAGGATTGCCCGGTGGCCGCGGAAGACAGGGTGCGGAGGGTTCATGGGTGTCATTACGTGGAGGCGGCAGCTCAGCGTCGGCCAGCCGTCCATCGATGAAGATCACAAGCACCTGATCGAGTATCTGAACGAATTGGATGCTGCGCTGAATGCGCGCAGCTTCATGCCGGTGCGCGTTGCGAAGATCCTTATGAAACTGTTGGAATACACCCAGCAGCACTTCGCCCGAGAAGAGAAGATCATGCAGGCCGTGCATTATCCGAAATTCGAGGAGCATGTCCGCCAGCATCACGAAGCGGTCCGGACCCTGAGCGAACTGTCCGCGGTCTTCACGCGGGACCCGACCCATCAGAACGCCGAGCGAATCTACACTTTTACGGCGGATTGGCTGGTCCACCACATCATCATGCAGGATACGCAGTTGACGCCGTATGTGCGGGGTGTCTGGGTCTGATACGGACGGCGCCTGAAGGCTTCGTCCGTATCACCCTTTCAATCAATGCTCTCGCATTGATCTGCCGTGTCCGCCCATGGTCTGAGGGCCGGGCAGGGCGTTACAGGAAAGCGCTGCGTCGCCGGCCGGCGGCGTTCTCCCACGCCCACTCGACGACGAGGCTCAGCAGCCGCTCCAGCGTCGGACGGAGCTGACGCGCCGGCTCCTCGCGGAAGCCGAAGGGAGCCTCCTCATCCATATAGGTGGCCTGTGACAGTTCGAGCTGGATCGAGTGGATGTTGTCGGCGGGGTTGCCGTAACGGCGGGTGATGAAGCCGCCCTTGAAGCGTCCGTTCTGCACCGAGGAGAAACGCCCGGTCGCGGTGAGCACGTTCATCACCCGGCCGACCAGAGCCGGCGAGGCGCTGGCCCCTTCCGCCGTGCCCAAGCTGAAGTCCTGAATCTGCCCGTCGAAGAAACGCGGCACGCGCGACCGGATGGAATGGGCGTCGAACAGCACCGCCACGCCGAAGCGCTCCTTCAGCGCCTGAAGCTCGCCGTTGAGCTGCTCGTGATAGGGGCGCCAATAAGCATCGATCCGCCGCTGCACCTCCGCCGCATCCGGTTCCTGCCCCGGGCGATAGACCGGTTGATGATCGAAGGTGGTGAGGGGGCAGAGCTCGGTGTTGCTGGTGCCGGGATTGGGAATGGCGCCCTCGGGATCGCGGTTGAGGTCGATCACATAGCGCGAGAGGAGGGGCTTCAGGAAGCCGATGCCCAGCGCCGGGGCGAAGTGATAGAGGCGGTCGAGATGCCAGTCGGTGTCCGGCACCGCCAGCGCGGAGTCGGTCATGGTGGTTGCGATGTCCGGCGGCACGACGGTGCCGACATGCGGGATGCTGAGCAGTACAGGGGTTTCCCCCGGCTGGAAGCGGAACGTCTCCATGCCAACACCCCTTGTTTCCTGGCCCGATCCTTCAGGCCATTCGTGTAACAACGGTTTGATGCGCCGCAGCATAATCGGAACTATGCGGCGCAACCGGCATGGCGGTCAAATCCTATTGCGTATTTGTTATAAAGGCTTCAAAGGGTTGTGGCGGCCGAAGCCGCCGCAACCGGAACCGCCTCAGGTTTCCAGGTCGCCTTCGCTTTCCTCCGCCACATGGTCGACCATGTCCGAGAGGACGCGCCGGATGTGCTCGTCGGTGATCAGGTAGAAGACGCGGTTGCCGCGCCGTTCCGCCTGGATCAGCCGTCCCGCCCGCAGCAGGCGGAGATGATGGCTGACCAGGGATGGCGACAGGCCCAGCGCCGCCGCCATGTCGCCGACCGAGGTCGAGGTGTCCAGGCAGGCCAGAATGATGCGCAGCCGGCTGGGATCGCTCATCAGGCGGAACATGTCGGCCAGTTCGGTGGTCTGGTCTTCGGACAGGCGGAGATGCGCCGGCTTGTCCTTCGGTGCTGACCCTTTTTGCATGCCGCGTTGATTCCCGCTCGTAAAGTTTTTATCGGTGGTTGCCGCTCTTACAAAGTATAGGTCAGCGGCCGCGTCAATCCTATAGGTCGGCAAAGCGATGCCCGAAGTCGCCGGGTGACGGCATCTTACGTATGGCCTAACGCTCGCCTGTTGACCTTGGGCGAAGGCTCGGGAACAATTCGGCCACAAGTACGGCGGTCTGGGACAAGGCCGCATAGGACGCCTTCAACGATCGAATGAACGGTCGAACGAACGACCGAAACGGGCAGGATCGAGGGGGAGGACCGCCATGACGTCGCGTCGACAGGTTTTGCTGCCGCTCGCGCTGGCCCCGGTGGCCGGCTGGGCGATCTGGGCCACCAACGCCAGCGAACCCACGCATCCCGCCGGGCCGTTCCATCTGCCGCTGGATGACACTACGGCGCTGTGGCGGGATCTGGTGCAGGTCCGTATGGAAGGGCCTGCTGCCAATCCGGTCTTTCCGACCCGCGTCAGGGCGCTGGAGGGAAAGCTGGTGACGGTGCGCGGCTTCATGGTGCCGTTGAGTGATGCCCCGTCCCACAACCGCTTCATCCTCGCCGCCAATCCCATCTCCTGCTCGGCCTGCCATAGGCCCAGCCCGTCCACGATGCTGCACGTCCACAGCCAGATTCCAGTCCGCGAGTCCCAGGCCCCGATGCTGATCACCGGCACGCTGCGGCTGAATCCTCTGGAAGGGTTGTTCTACCGTCTCGACCGGGCTGAGCTGCGCTACGCCTGATAGCTGCGGTTCGGATTGGCCGTTCCTTTTTTTGGCGAGTCGTGAAATCCTGCCATGCGTTCGAGTCGGACGGGTGGCGGGAAACACGTGGCCGGAAGGGATATGGCTCTGTGGCGTGCTGCCGGGTTGTTCCTGGTGCTCGTTCTCTATGGTCTGCTGAGCGCACCGGCACCGGCAGAGATCCGCTTGGCGGAGGCGGCCATTGGTGCGCTGCTGGTGCTGGGTGTCGGGTTGCTGCGTTCCCTGTGCGTGGCGACGGGCCAGACGTTGCTGGAGTGTGATTCGCCGCCGTGGGAGACGCCCGCGGTGCTGGCTCTGGCGGTGCTGTTGTGGTGCCCGCTGATGCGCGGCGTGTGGCTGGATTGGGCGCCCGGCGACATGGTGCGCGACGTGGTGCCCCTGATTTATCTGTTTCTCCCGGTGCTGCTGGCGCCGATGCTGCGCGCCGCTCCCGACCGGGCAGTGGGGCTGCTGGCCGGCGGTCTGGCGGTAGCCGGCGTGGGGTTCGCGTTGCGCTGGTGGAGGCAGGCGGATTGGGGATTCGGCGCCGTCGGTGTCCGAGCCATGGCGGATGGTGGCGTCTATCTTCTCAACGCTCCATCGGTCCTGTTCGCCGCCATCGCGTTGCCAGCCTTCGGGATAGGGATGCTGATGCATGGCGGGTGGCTGCGGCGCGCGGCCGGTGCGGTTGCGATCCTGGGTGGACTGCTGTGTCTTGCGGCGCTGGCCGGAGCGGTCCATCGGATGGCGCTGGGACTTGCCGCCATGGCCTTCGCCGCATTGGGGCTGTGGTGGCTGCGCCGGGCACCGCTGGCCGGGCTGGGGATGGGGGTGGCAGCGCTGCTGTTTGTGGCGTTGTTTCCCGAGGCGCTGTTTGGCGCCTTGGAACGTGTGGCCGAGAAAACCCGGCTGGCCGGGGCGAACACCCGTTGGGAGGAGGCGGAGGCCGCACTCGGGCAGGCCTTGTCCTCCCCGGCCGCCTTTCTGTTCGGGCAGGGGGGGGGGGCGCTCCTCGCCAATCCGGCGGTGGGCGGTTGGCGCGTGTCCTACACCCACACGCTCGTGACCTACGCCCTTGCCAAGACCGGCGTGATCGGTCTGTGCGCGCTGCTTGCCTATCTTGGCGGCCTCGCTCCGCGTGTGCTGGCGCTTCTCCGCTCCGATCCTGCGCTTGGCTGGGCGGTGTTGGGGCCACTGCTGATGGCGCTCGGGGCGCACACCAGCTTCAAGTACCTCGACACTGGCCTTTTGCTCACCCTGGCGATGGTGGCGGCGGAGCGCCGGAAGCGGTTGCCGCCATCCTGAAGGAAATGCATACTTATGCGTGTTAATCCACTTCATAGAACATTCATCCGTGGACTTACCCTCCATCCTGTTCGTAAACCGTGTATTTCCTCCGGATAAGGGGGCGACCGGGCGTTGCGTGTCCGACTTGGCGGAGCGGATGGCGGCGGTGGGCTGGCGGGTCACCGTGGTTGCGGACGGCCGCGGCCCCAGCGACGCGCCGCCCGGCGTCAGCGTCCGCCGGACCGGCGGGGATGCTCCGCTTGATGAATGGGCGAAGCCCGGAAATCCGCGGCTGACCGCCCGCGGCTATCTTGCCGCCGCGGTTCGGCTTATTCAGCGGGCTTTGCGCCTGCCACGGCACGACATCGTCGTGACCATGACCGATCCGCCGCTGTTGGCTTGTGCCGGTCCGCTGATCGCCGCCCGCCATGGCGCGGCAGCCATTCATTGGAGCCAGGATGTGTTCCCGGCGTTGCTGCCGGTGCTCGGCATCCGCTTGCCGGAACCGCTGATGCGAATGACGGAGCGGGCCGCTGTTCGGGCGCTTCGCCGCCACGACGCGGTGGTCGCAATCGGGCGCTGCATGGCTGGCCGTTTGACGGCGGCGGGCGTGCCGGCCGAACGGATCACCGTCCTGCCGAACTGGCCCGACCCGCGCATCCGGTCAGCGCCTCGGGCGGAGAATCCATTCCGGCTGGAGCACGGGCTGGGCGACCGCTTCACTGTGGCCTATTCGGGAAACATGGGGCTGGCCCACCCGATGGACGCCGTTCTGGAGGCGGCGACTCTGCTGGCGCACAGCGATCCCGACATCGCAATTCTGCTGATTGGCGAGGGGCGTCGTCGGGCTGCCGTGGCGGAGGAGGTGGAGCGACGTGGGCTGATGAACGTCCGGCTGTTGCCGCTCCAACCGCCGGACCGACTGGCCGAGAGCCTGTCCGCCGCGGATCTGCATCTGGCGACCATGGATCCACGGGCGGAGGGATTGCTGGTGCCCAGCAAGGTGGCCGGCGCGCTGGCGGCCGGCCGGCCCTGTCTGTTCCTGGGGCCGGCGGGCAGCGACGCGGCGGTCATGCTGGACGGTTGCGGGCAAAGACTGGCGCCGGGTGACGCAGCCGGGTTGGCCGACGCGGTTCGTCGCTACGCCGGCGATCCGATCCTGTGCGCGGGGCACGGGGCGCGGGCGCTCTCCGTCGCATCGGCCTGGGATGCTACGGCGGCGGCGCGGCGTTTCACGGCACTTGCGGATGGACTGCGTCAGACGAAACTGCGCAACGCAGCCGTTCTGCCGGGGCGAAGTCTGCCCCATGCCTGATGGAATGCCGCTGCGCCGCTCCCCTTTGGAGATCGAGGCGATGGAGTCGGGGCTGCGGCTGCGCCGGTTCCTGCGGATGATGCGGGAGGGCTGGCCGATCCTGCTCATCGGGACGGTGCTGGGGGTGGTGGCGTCCGTGACTGCCCTGCGTCTGGTGATTCCGCAATACACCGCGGTGATGGTGATCGGGCCAACCGCCCGCGTCGGTGCGGCGGCCATGGGCGCACGACTGCCCGTTCTGATCGGCCGGGAAACCGCCGCGGCGGCATCGGAACCCGGCCCGGGGGACGAGATCCTCTCGGACTTCGCGCGCTACCTCCAACTTTTCACCTCCATCCCTGTGGCGGAGCGGATGATGGCCGATCCGGCGCTGCTGCGAGGCCTGTTTCCCGACCGCTGGAGCGAGGAGACGGGTGGCTGGCGCCCCGCGCCTGGGCCAGTCGCGTCCGCCAAGCGGTTGTTCCTCGCGCTCGTTGGCCGGTCGGATTGGGTGGAGCCAGACGCAGAGAGGGTGACAAGCGCGCTTCGCGATCGGCTGACTGTTGACATGGTGGGCAGCGGGCCGATGCGGCGCCTGCGGCTGCGCCATCCCGACCGCGCCATGGCGCTGCGGATTCTTTCCGCCGCGGCCCAGGCGACCGACGCCCATCTGCGGGCGGAGGCGTCCCGGCGCACAGCCGCACAAATTGCCCATGTCCGCGCCCGTCTGGCCGGGATCACCGTGGCGGAGCATCGCCGTGCCCTTGCCGACCTGCTGTCGGAGCAGGAGCGGATCGCCATGATGATCGAGGTCGATTTGCCGCTGGCGGCGGACGCCATCGAACCGCCCGCCGCGGCGCAGCGCCCGGATTGGCCGAATCCCCTGACGGTCGTTCCCGTGGCGGCGCTGGTTGGACTGGTGGCCGGGGCGCTCGTCGTCAGTCTGCGGCGCCTGTGGCAGGCGGGTGGGGAGGCGACTCCATGATCCCCGTGTCGGTCGTGGTGATGACCCGCAACGAGGCGGCCAACCTCCCCCACTGTCTGCCCGCGCTGAAGCGTTTCGCCGAGCGCTTTGTGGTGGACAGCGGCAGCACCGACGGGACGCCGTCCATTGCCGAAGCGGCGGGCGCGCGGGTCGTGCCTTTTCGGTGGGACGGGGGGTATCCGAAGAAGAAGCAATGGTGTCTGGACCGGCTGCCGTTCCGTCAGGATTGGGTCCTGTTCGTCGATGCGGACGAGCGACTCGGCGGCGCGCTGGTGGAGGAGATCGCCGCGCTGATGGCCGCGGGGCCGCGGCATACCGGGTACTTCATCGACGGTCATCCGGTGTTCTTGGGCCGGCGCCTGCGTTTCGGCGCGCGCAACCGGAAACTCGCCCTGTTCGACCGCCGGAAAGCGCACTTTCCGACCGTGCCCGACCTTGATGTCGCCACCATGTGGGAGGTCGAGGGCCATTACCAGCCGGTGATCGCCGGAACCGTCGGACGGTTGCGCCATAGCCTGGACCATGCCGACGACAAGCCGGTTGCTGCGTGGTTCGACCGGCACGCCCGTTACGCCGACTGGGAGGCGGCGCTACGGTCCGATGGGCGGATGAGGGATCTGGTCGCCTGGGAGTGCGGTGCGCGCCGATGGCTCAAGGCTTTGTTCGACGTGGTGCCGGCCCGTCCGTTTCTGGTCTTTCTGTATGGCTATGTTTGGCGCCTGGGCTTCCTGGACGGTGGTCCGGGGTTCCAGCACGCGCTGGCGCGGGCCTTCTACTACTGGCAGGTTGGTGTGAAGATCGCGGACGCGAGGCGGCGGGCCGAGCCTCCCGCGTCCACCGATGACTGAGGGTCGGATGACGGTGCCGTGCCTTACACCGCCTCGTCCAGGGCGCGCTCGCCGCCCAGCGCCTTGAGAAGGTCGAAAGTGCGCTTGCGCACGGAGGAGTCCTCAATGCGGTAATAGGCCCGGACCAGCTCCAGGGTTTCACGGCGGGCCATCGACTCGAACTCTTCCGTCTCGGACGGCGGAATGTCGGGCGACGGGGTGGCGATATGCTCCGGCGACGGCATGTCTTCGAAGAAGTAGCTGACCGGGACGCCCAGAACCTGCGACAGGTTGAAGAGACGGCTGGCGCTGATGCGGTTGGACCCGCGCTCGTACTTCTGGAGTTGCTGAAAGGTGATGCCCACCGCCTCGCCCAGTTTCTCCTGGCTGAGACCGAGCAGGGTGCGGCGCAGCCGCAGCCGGGCGCCGACGTGGATGTCGATCGGGTTGGGCCCTTCACCACGGCGTGACAGCGTGTGGGCGGGTGATAGCTTGGATTTCGTGGCACTCATAATAGACCCTCAGTATGGAGGTGGTTGCCGCCACCAGGGAAATTGGTTAGTTCAGAAAGTAAATTCTATGCAACTTTTCGTGCGCATCAATAGCTAGATGCGTGAAACAGCCGGCAAAGTTTATGAAAGAAACGATCGTTCATTTGGTGAGAAACGATATTTCGCGTAAAGCCAAGGAATTGTCTGGCGTACGGTAAGAGCAAGCCATTGTAATACCCGCAATGTTGCGTTGGCAGCACTGCCCAGTCCAAGCAGCTCGCGGCGGATGTCCGCCTGCTCCCGCCGGCCACGCGCCGGTTCCCGCTGGGACCGCCCGCCGGGGGAGAAGATGCATACCGAAAGTGGCAATCGGTGCGCCGGGTCCCCTTGCTTGAGGACCGTCAAGGTGAACGCATAGTCGGCGGCCAGCGTGTGGCGCAGATCGAATCGGACGCTCGACAAGGCGGTCAACCGGTAGACCATGGCTTGGTGATGCGTGAACATGCCCAGCAGGGCGCGGCGATGCGAGCGGGCCGGCTTCACGACCAGACACCCGCCGGGAAGCTCCTCCAGCGAGTCCCCGTAGAACAGGCCGGCAGCCGGACTGGCGGTCAAAATGGGAAGAAGCCGCTCCAGCACCTGACTGTCGGCCAACCGATCCCCGGCGTTGAGGAACAGGACGTGGCTGCAAGGCGGGCCGCAGGATGGCGCCCGTTCGGTTATGGCGTCCAGCGCAGTGTTCATGGCGTCATACAGGCCGCGGTCGGGCGACGAGCGCCACCAGACGGCCTCGCCCCCGTGGCAGGCCAGCCAGCGGGCCGTCCCGTCGGTTGACCCGCCGTCCGCTACGAACCAATCGTAGGCCGCCAGGGTCTGGGCGCGCAGGCTGGCACGGGTGGCGAGCAGGCCGGGCAAGTCGTCGCGCACCACGGTCACCACGGCCAAGCGTACCGTTCCCCCGCCTTCCGTCACTCGGAGATCACCGCGATGGCCGCCGCTGAAATGGCAAGCTGGCCGAGGATGGTGCCGATGTTCTTGGAGAACTCCATCAGGTCGAACGGCTTCGGGTCGCGCGGCACCACGATGGCGGAGCCGGGCGGGATCGCCGTGACGGTGTGGTTCCAGGAGGACAGGGACAGCGGCTGCGCCCGCCCGTCCGGCAGAATCAGGAAGATGCGGGCGTCGTCAGCGTTGCGGCTCGCTCCACCCGCTTCCCGCAGATAGGCTTCGGCGGTCTTGCCGCTGACGAACTGTGCGGCGGTCGGATGAAGCACCTCGCCTGTCACGGTGACGGTGAGGGGGCGTTTCGGGATCAGAATGCGGTCGTCCGGCTCCAGAAGCACGTCCAGTTCCGGTCGCCGGCGCAGCATCTGCGGGTCGGCCTCGACAACGATGCGGCCCAGCGGCTCCACCCCACGCAGTTGCGTCGCGAGTTGCCGGGCCAGCCCGACCACGTCCGAGCGCGCGGCTTCGCCCTTCTCGACCTCCTGCACCATCCAGCGTTCCAGGTCGCGGGCCTGCTGGTCGAACCAGGCGCGCTCCCGCTTGCGCTCGCTGTCGCGCAGGAAGCTGGTCCCGGCGGGATAAGCCTCCTCCGTCAAGCCGCCGGCCCGGTCGATCAGTGATGACAGCGTCTCGCCACGCGCCACGTCGTAGGAGCCGGGACGGCGCACAGCGCCGGAGATGGTGACCGCCCGCGCCTCCAGCGTTCGAGGGGTGGGGTTGACGCGCAGGCTGTCACCCGGATGCAACGCCGTCCGGGCGGATGCGCCATCGCGAAGATCCAGGCGGCGGCGCTGGCCGGTGGTGGTGGTGACCTCCAGGCTGGCGAGGTCCGCGGTCGCGGAGAGGCCGCCGGCGGTCGCAATAAGGGCGTCAATGGTCGCCGTTTCCGCCACCGGATAGGTGCCTGGAGCGCGCACGGCGCCACGCACCTGCACCCCGCGTTCCCGCACCAGCGCCGCGACGCTGTCGGGAAGCGGTGGCCCGGCGTCGGGTGGTCCGGCGTCCCCCTGTGGGGGCTCGGGCTTGCTGTCCTTGTCCGAGGGACCGGCCAGCAAACGGACCTCGGCGCTGGAGAGCAGCCACACCCGATCGCCGTCGGCGAGCGCGCGGTTGGCCTGTCCGGAGGCGACCTCCCGCGGTGAGAAAGGAAACAGACGATGGGCGAGGGTGCGCCGGTCGAAGCGTTCGATGACGCCCAGCAGGGGATAGACATCCCGCTTCAGGGCGTCGCCTCCGGCCAGCGCATCGCGCAGCGTGGCGCCTCCGGCCAGGGGGCGGACGCCGGGACGGCGGGCATGGCCGGTCAACTCGTAGACGGGGACGTCCGGTTCCAGAATGGCTCCGGCCACCGCCGGACGGCGCTGCGTTGCGCCGCCAACCATGGGTATGTCGTCGTAAGGTCCGGACGCCGGCCCGCCGGCGGCAAGCGCCAGTGCCGCGGCGCTTCCTCGTGCGGCGGAGGGGTAAAAGCCGGGGCGGGCCACTCCACCCATCAGCAGGCTGGAATGCTCCAGCGCGAAGACGAGCAGGTCGGGAACGGCTTCAAACAGGGGAGGGCAAGGTGTGCGCCCGCCGGTGAGCCCAGCCGCTGCCCGGGCCTGGGGGCCGTTGGCAAGCGGACCATCCGGCTGCGCCGTCAACGCGCGGGCCAGCACCACCAGACCACGGCACGCGTTCGCAGCCGGCTCGCGCGCGCCGCGCAACAGGTCCAGCACCGGTTCGGAGGTCAGGAAATCCACCTCGTCCGCGCCCAGCACGTAGAGAGTGTCGCTCTCGGCCAGGGGACGGCGGTCACGGCCGTTGAGCACGGCCCTCAGGTCGATTGGCCGGAGAACGCGCGCGCGGCTGTCCGGGCTGGTCGAGGCCAGCACCGCGAAGGGGAGATAGGGCGCCGGCCCCAGATCCGCCGCCGTAACCAGGGTCGCGATGGTCGGGGTTCGCTCCAGCGCCCTTGGGCCGGGGCGCAGGACATGGCCGTCCAGGCGCAGGCCGCCGCTCCGGTTCTCGCGGCGGGGGGCCAGCAGCAGCAGGTCGCCGTCAGTCAATGGGGGGGCGTCCGTCTCAGCCAGTTCCTCCACCCGCTCCTCGCCGTTCGGACCGATTGCGTAGCGAAGCGCCCGATGCGAGCCGGGCCGCAGAAGGCCTCCGGCCATCTCTGTCGCGACGGCGACCGGCAGGCGATCCTCGCCGGGTGGAAGCTCGTAGACACCAGGGCGCTTAAAAGGACCGGCGAGCGCCACGGTGGGACCAAGCGGGGGCACGAAGACCCGGTCGCCGTCGCGCAACCGGATACCTGCGTTCGCGCCGTCCCCGGTCATGAACAGATCGTACAGGTCGATGGGCAGCCCATTGGATGGGGCGCCTCCGGTGACGGTTCCTCCGGCGGCGTGGGCATGGAACAGACGGATGCGGCGCAGCGATCCAGCGCGGGTGACGCCGCCAGCGGCGGTCAGCGCGTCGATCAGCGTGGCGAAGGCTCCGACCTCCTGCCGCCCAGGACGGGCCACGGCGCCGGTCACCAGAACACCGATCCGTCGGATTTCGGTCACCGAAACATACACCTCGGTGTCCGGAAAGGAGGCGGTCACGGCGTTCGCCAGTTGGGCACGCAAGTCCGCCAGGGTCAGGCCTTGCGCCACGACGGGTCGAACGTCGTCCGCGGTCAGCAGCCCGGTTGCGTCGATGACGTGGCGTTTGCTGGAGGATTTCTGGCCACGCAGGGTCACCAGAAGCTCATCGCCCGGACCCAGCGTGTAATCAGCCTGCACGCCGCCCGATCCATCCCGCCGTGGCGGCTCCTCGCCGAACTGGTCGTAGCCGAACTGGAGAAGGACGGAGCCCGCCCGCTCGCTGTATGCCGACTCGATTGACGACAGAGTTTCTGCGGTCGGCGCGGGTTTCGCTTGAGGCGCCACCGCCGGAGTGCGGGCATTGAGCGCCGGGGATGCCGGTTCCGCTGCCGATACGACGAACCCCCAGACGGTCAGCGCCGTCAACGGCACCAAAAGAGTGAGAAATATGCGCAAGGAGTCACACGAGGATTGTGGTTTTGCCGCATCCCGGTTCCCGACCGGCACTAAAATCCGGGAGTTATGAATACTATTGCGTGCATAAACCTGAAAAGGCAACGGCCAAGCTGCGTTGCCGCGCCGTCACGCCGCGTGTAGACTGCGCACATCGGGTTGAACGCGCAGGAGCCGCGGCCGATGGTTGCGGGTATATCATCCAGTGGCGTTTATGGCGTGCCGCTCCTGCGGCCCGGCCAGTCGGCGCGCGACCGCAGTCCGGACGGTGTTCAGGACACCAGCCGGAAAAGTGCCGGTCAGGAAAGCAAGGAACGGGACGCCACCGTCCAGCCCGGCGCGCTGACCGACGATCAGCAGCGGCAAGTCCAGGACCTCAAGCGCATCGACGCCAGCGTCCGCCAACACGAGGCGGCGCATCAGGCGGCAGGCGGCCCTCATGCGGGCGGCGCCTCCTTCACCTTCACCCGCGGACCGGACGGCAAGAACTACGCGACCGCCGGGGAAGTGCAGGTGGATGCCGGCGCGGAAAGCGACCCCGAAGCCACCGTCCGCAAGATGGACACGGTCAAGGCGGCAGCCTTGGCGCCGTCCGACCCCTCGGCCCAGGACCTTCGCGTCGCCCAGCAGGCTGACGCCATGAAAATCCAGGCGCAGCAGGAGTTGCGGCGGAAGGGGGCGGAGCCGGCGGGCGCGCGGAACGGCGATGCGCCCGATGGGCGGGACAGCGGGGATGACGGCGCGAGGCCAAGCGACACCGCCGCGCCGGCCCTTGCGGCGCGTGGCGCGGCGGCTTATGCGTCGGCCTTCGGCATTGGCCAGCGGAGCGGCACCGCCGGCATCATGGTGTGATGCCGGACGGTCCGGTTCCGATTCTCAGCGGCGGACGGGGGTCTCGCCGTCAAGGGTCAGCAGCGGGCCATAAAGCTCCGGCCGCCGGTCGCGGAAGATGCCCCAGGACGCGCGCTGAGCGGCGATGCGGTCAAGATCAAAACTGGCGGTCAGGACCGCCTCGCTGTCACGGTCGGCCTGCGCGACCAGTTCCCCGGTCGGTCCGGCGATGAAAGAGGAGCCATAGAAGGTGATTCCGCAAGTCTCACCCTCTTCCCGGCCGATGCGGTTGGAGGCGACCAGCGGCATCAGGTTGGCTCCGGCATGGCCCTGCATGACCCGCGTCCAGTGGGCTTGGCTGTCCAGCGCGCCGTCTTGTGGCTCGGACCCGATGGCGGTGGGATAGAACAGGATCTCCGCACCCTTCAGCGCCATGGCGCGGGCCGATTCCGGGAACCACTGGTCCCAGCAGATCGCGCAGCCGATGGCGGCGTAGCGGGTCTTGTAGACCTGGAAGCCGGTGTCGCCGGGGTTGAAGTAGTATTTTTCCTGATAGCCGGGACCGTCCGGAATGTGGGACTTGCGGTAGACGCCCAGAACCGTGCCGTCCGCATCGATCATCGCCAAGGAATTGTAATAGGCGTTTCGCGCCCGTTCGAAGAAGCTGGTGGGGATGACCACGGACAGTTCGCGGGCGAGCGCGCTCATGCGCGCGATCACCGGGTGATCCTCGATCGGGTGGGCGAGGGCGAACAGATCCTGCTTCTGGTCCTTGCAGAAATAAGGTGTTTCGAACAATTCCTGCGGCAGGATGATCTGGGCGCCGCGCGCCGCCGCGTCGCGCACGAGGCGTTCGACGCCGTTCACATTGGCGTCGCGGTCCCAACCGCAGGCCATCTGGGTCGCAGCGACGGTGACGGTGCGTCCGGTGGTGGGGCGCATAGGCTGGTGCTCCTGTGTTCTTGCCTGGTGCCGTGCCGTGTTAGTCGGCGGATGGTCGGGCGTGCAACCCCATCTCCGCCCTGTCACAAACCTTTCAGAATCATCAGCGTTGCCGATCCGGGCGGTTTCATGGTCCAGCCATTACCGGTGGAGAGTCGCAGAACTCAATAGTCATACGCATAAATATGAAAAACGCTCACCAAGGATCGCGCGATGGTAATGCGACATATTATTGCATGCACAAGAAATTTAAATCCGCAATTGTTTTGCGATTTTTTCGAGAGTGGATATGATCGGACAAGTTGATTTCGTCCGCCGCACCGCACCACGGCCTGACGGACGCCTGCCGAGAGATCGTCGTCATGGTTGGCCGTTTCAAGAGACAGGAATCCATACTCTCTGAGCCGCAAGGGGAGGGTGCCGACGCACTCCTCCCATCCGGCGTGACCTTGCCGCGGGCCGTGCGGGAGGTGCATCGTGCCATCGCGCGCGCACTTCAGATCCGCATCGTCGACCATGGTGTCAGCATGGGGCAGTGGTACTTTCTTCGCGCCCTGTGGGAGGAAGACGGACTGACCCAGCGCGAATTGAGCCAGCGGGTCGGCATGATGGAACCCACCACGGTGACCGCACTGAACAACCTGGAACGCTGTGATCTCGTTCAGCGGGTGCGCAACCCGTACGACCGGCGCAAGGTGAACATCTACCTGACGCCAAAGGGAAAGGCGCTGCGGGCCGACATCCTGCCCAACGTGGAGGAGATCGAGGAAGCGGCAACCCAGGGCATCGCTCCGAGCGAATTGGAACTGACCGTCAGCGTACTGCGCCGCGTGTCCGCCAATCTCGGCGGCATGCCGCCGGCCGGCGGGGACGACGATCTGGGGTAGGGGGTGCGTGGCGGTCGAACGAGCCCCACGCCGGTCGCTCCGCTCAGTCGTCCAGATCGGGAGGCGGCGGCAGGCTGGCGCCGGTCAGGTTGGCGCCGGTGAAGCGCGCGTCGCGGATGTTCGCGTCGCTGAGAATCGCCCCGGTCAGGTCGGCGCTGGAAAAGTCGCAGCCGGCCAGATTTGCCCCACGCATGTTGGTGCGGATGCAGGAGGCTCCGGTGAAGTTGCTGCCGGTCAGATTGGCTGCCCACAGCCGCCCGGTCGGTCGGCCGTCCGGACCCTTTATGTCGACCCAGCCGATGCCCGCCCCGTCGAAACGGGCACCGGACAGGTTGGCGCCGCGAAGCGTGGCCCCGTCAAGGATGGCGCCGCTGAAGTCGCTGTCGGTCAGGTCGGCGGCGGAGATATCGCACATGATGAGCAGCGAATCGCGCATCTTGGCGCCGACCAACCGCACCCCGCGCAGGTTCGCGCCGGACAGATTCACGCCGTGAAGGTCGATGTGCGACAGGTCCGCTCCGCTGAGGTCGGCGCGCGATCCCATGGCGCCGTTGGTGTTGATCCAAGTGTAATGGTTGTGCAGCGCCTCCTGGATCTGGATCGAGAAATTCTCGGCCGAGCGCGCCATATTGGCGCCGGTGGTGTCCGCCCCGGCAAGATCGGCCCCTTCCATCTTCGCGCCCTGAAGATCGGCGTTGCGCAGATTGGCGCCGGCGAGCACCGCGCCGTTCAGGTTGGCGTCGCGCAATATTGCGCCCTGGAGGTTGACGCCGGACAGGTTGCAGCCCCGCAGGTCGGCACGGGCAAGATTGCAGTTCTTCATGGTCGAGCGCATCAGCGTGGCCCCGGCCATCAACGCGCCTTCGCAGTCCGCCCCGTTCATCGACACGTCGGTCAGGTCGGCGCCGGACAGGTTGGCGTTCGACATCATCGCGTCGTCCATGTCGCTGCCGGACAGATCCGACCGTACGAAGTCCAGGCCCTTGCCGCCGTTCGCCCCGTTCCCGCCGTACAGCAGAGCGCCGCCGCGCAGGTCGGCTTCCTTCAGGATCGCCCGCTTCAGCTTGGCGCCGCGCATGTGGGCGCCGCGCAGATCCGCCCGGTAGAGGTTGCAGCCGGTCAGGTCGGCCTTGGTCAGATGAGCGGCAAACAGGTCGGCGTGGCTGAGATTCGCGTTGGACAGGTCGCAATGGGCCATGTTGGCCCCCGACAGCTTGCCTTGCGTCAGCTCCACCCCGGCGAGATTTGATCCCTCCAGGTTGGTCATGGTCAGGTTGGCGCGATTGCCGCCCGACCGGTTCTTCAGCCAACGCTCGTGCTTTTCCAGCACGGCGACCAACTCATGTGGCGTCATGACCCCGTCCGACGATCGGCCCGCTCCCGGCGCAGCGCAAGGGATGGGCGCGGTTACTCCAGCGCTTTGACAGTGTGATAAGATAATCTGGTTTAATTGTTAACATGACGTTCCGCAGCCGTGTGCGACGCGAAGCTGAACCGGTGCGATACGGCGAAGGAACAAAGGGAAGGGCTCGGAATGACCGGCGGACATACGGTGGCGGCCTTCGACGCCGAACTGGCACGCCTGCACCAGATCATCGTGATCATGGGACGGCGGGTGGAGGAGCAGTTCGCCGCCGCGCTGCAGGCCATCGCGGAGCGGGACGCCGGCAAGGCCGCAAGGGTGATCGAGGGCGATGCCGAGATCGACCGGCTGGAACTTGAGTTGGAGGCGTTGAGCGTGCGGTTGCTGGCTCTGCGTCAGCCGATGGCGAAGGATTTGCGGGACATCGTGTCGGCGCTCAAGATCGCCTCGAATCTTGAGCGCATGGGCGATTTCGCGGGTTCGGTCGCCAAGCGCGCGGTCACGTTGGCGGGTTTGCCCGTGGAGCCGCCCGTCGCTTCGCTGTCCTGGATGGGCGAGACGGTGCTCGGCATGATCCGCGACGTGGTGGCGGCCTATGATGGTCAGGATGCCGAGCGCGCGATGGCCGTTCGCAATCGGGACGGGCAGGTCGATGCGGCGTACACCAGCCTGTTCCGCGAATTCCTGACCTACATGATGGAGTCGCCGGCGCAGATCACCGGCTGCACCCATCTGCTGTTCGTGGCGAAGTCCATCGAGCGGGCCGGGGACCACGCCACGAACGTGGCCGAAAACATCTGTTACATCGTTCAGGGGCGTCTGCCGTCCGAGGAACGGGCAAAGGGCGACCTCAGCAGCTTCACCGTGGTGGAGAAGGAATAACGGTGTTTGCTGCGGCCCGCCGGGCAATGGTGACGGGCGCCCTAATGGCTGTGGCGCCTCAATGCTTGGGGCGCCACCCGCTGCCGTCCGGTTCGTAACGCCGCCGGACCGCGGCCCAGGCGACCTTATGGGCCAGCAACTCGCGCTGCATGGCGTGGCGAGCCTCCGGCGACCGGCAGCCCTGCCAAGTGTGATTGAAGGCCGATCGGTAAATATCCTGCGCCGGCAGCGGCAGGCACCGCTTTACCGAATCGGGCAGCTCGGTGTTCCTGCGGAAGGTCATGGGGCGTTCCTCCGGGATTATGCTTGTTTTGTTGCCTCCATTATAACTGCTATTCCACTGATGTTCGTAGGGCTTTTTCCGGTGACGTTGGAGGTAGGCCGTGCCCTCCGACGGCCTAGATCGAAGGTCCGGTGGCCATGAAAAAAGCCCTTCCCCGGTCGTGGGGAAGGGCTTTTCAATGACCCAAGCAACGTCGCAAAGACCCGTTCTGACCGGACCTGACTTACGGCGTGCGGCGTGCGGTGCGGTGCGCCGGGATCGGAATGGGCCGGATCGCCTGTTCTTCGCGGCGGCTGGCCGACATATCGATCTCGATGCGGGCCAGAGCCTTGCGCAGTTCGTGCACGGCTTCCGACAGAAGCTGGATCGACGCCTCACCCGGCTGTTGGCGCCAACCGCGATAGGCGTTCAGGCAACCGCGTGCGGTGTCGCGCAGCCGTGCCTCGACGGCATCGACCGGCGGAGGGTTGGTGCCGGCCGACCGGCTTCCATCCGCCGCGGCGGGCTGCGGAACGGGCTGGGCGGCAGCCGCCGCCGGCGCGACGGGGGCAGGCTGAGGAGCCGGCTGCGGCTCCGGACGGTTGAGGCGCAGCGTCTCGGTCTGAGCCGGAGCGGCGGGTTGAGCCGGTGTGGGCTGGGGAGCCGCCGTCGTCGGAGTTGCAGCCGGAGCCGTGGACTGGGGGGGCTGGGCCGGAGCAGGTGCCGCGCTGCGCCGCGCCGGCTTGGCTGGGACCGGAGCTTCCGGAGCAGGTGGCGGTTCCTCCGCCAGCGCATCTCCGGCCGGCGCTTCCGCGGCGGCCTCGGAGGTGGCGTCGGTGGCGGCGCCCTCCTCGATCGGCGCATCCTTTTCGTTGGCCGCCTCGGCCTTGCGGATGATGTAGGAAATGGCGCTCGGCGTGCATTCGAATTCACGCGCGATTGCCGACAGGGTTGCGCCGGAACGGTAACGCTCAAGAATCTGCGGCCACGCCGACTGGGGGATTCGTCCGCGCTTCTTCGGAGCCTCCGGTTCGGACCCGGTTTCTGCGTTCATTATGTCGCTCGGTTGCCAAAGTGAATTTTGAGTCATGGGTACGCTGCTTGGGCCGTATCGCGCGCCTTCTGACGCCGCGGCACGCGGGCGCGTGCACGAGCATCACGTCAGGAGCCGTTTTTGCGTGCGATGTTGTCGGTACGGATGAATATCGGGAACTTGCTGGGAAAATGCCAGAAGAACTTTGCGCCGCATGGAAAAATTGCGCTTAGGCTGGTCGCCGGAGCCTTAGTCCGAAGGCTGGATTGCCTTGTGGCGGCTGTTTGCGCGAAATGCATAGGAACATCCGCTGGCGAGAATTTTAAAAACTGTATTTCACGAATCGGTCGTGCAGGAACCGGTTGCAAAGGGGTTTAAAAACCACGGCGGTCCGGAATGCGTTGCGGAGCGTTCTGTTGACATGAAGCGCCCATCGCAAGGCGCGCGCTGTCCGACTGGCGGAGTTTCTTTCATGCCGCATTCCATCGATCGATTCCGGCCCTTGTCCGGCTCTGTCCCGCGCCAAGCCGGATTGACGTCCGGATTGATGTTTGGATCCGCATCACGATTGGCGGCGTCCGCGCCCGCGGGTCTTGTCGCTGTCCTTCTCGTTCTGGCGGCTCCGGCGTTTGCGCAGGACGCGGGGGGAACCCCTCCGGCTCCGGCTGCACCGCCGCTGGCGTCCGCCCTGCCGCCCAACGCTCCGCCCACCTTCGCCGATCTCGCGGAGAAGCAATTGGACGCTGTGGTCTTCATATCCACCACGCAGGCGCCTCCCCAGGGTGGTCCGCAGGCGGGACCGCGCGGCCCGGAACTTCCCGGCTTTCCGCCGGGTTCGCCTTTTGAAGAGTTCTTCCGCGAGTTTCGTGACCGCCAGCGCGGCCAGCCGCAACAGCAGCAACAGGCGCCGCGTCCGACGGCGGCGTTGGGTTCCGGCTTCATCATCGACCCGGCGGGCTTCGTCGTTACCAACAGCCATGTGGTGTCCGAGGCGACGGAGATTTCCGTCACCATGCACGACGGCACGAAACTGCCGGCGAAGCTTGTCGGTGTGGACGGGCCGACCGACCTCGCCGTGTTGAAAGTTGACAGCAGAAAGCCGTTGGTTTCCGCCCCGTGGGGCGACAGCGAGGCGCTGCGGGTCGGCGATTGGGTGGTCGCCATCGGCAATCCCTTCGGTCTCGGCGGATCGGTGACCGCGGGAATCCTGTCCGCGCGGCAGCGCGACATCCAACAGGGACCCTACGACGACTATCTGCAGACCGACGCCTCGATCAACCGCGGCAACTCCGGTGGACCGCTCTACAACCTCAACGGCGAGGTGATCGGCATCAACACCGCCATCTATTCGCCGACCGGCGGGTCGGTCGGCATCGGCTTCGCCATCCCGTCCTCCATCGCGCGCCCGGTCATCGAGCAGTTGCGCGACCACGGGCAGGTGCGCCGCGGCTGGCTGGGCGTCCAGGTGCAGGGCGTGACCCCGGACATCGCCGAAAGCCTGGGCATGCAGGAGCCGGCGGGCGCCTTGGTGACCAGCGTGTCTCCGGAGGGCCCGGCGGGGAAGGGCGGCGTCCGGCAGGGCGATGTCATCACCCGCTTCAACGGCGAGTCCATCGAGCAGATGCGCGAGTTGCCGCGCGTCGTCGCCGCGACCAAGATCGGGGCCGCCGTGCCGCTGGAACTGCTGCGCGAGGGCAAGGCCGAAACCCTGACCGTGACGGTGGGGGAACTGGAGCCGCAGGAGCAGGTCGCGCTGTCCGGGTCGAGCGGAGCGCCCCGTCCGGAAACGACCATCGACACCAAGCAGGTCCTGGGCCTCACCCTGTCGCAATTGACCCCTGGGCTGCGCGACAGCTTTTCCATCAATCCCGACGTCGAGGGCGTGGTGGTGACCGAAGTCGGCGATGCCAGCGCGGCCAGCGAGCGCGGGATCGAGGCTGGCGACGTCATCGTGGAAGCCGGGCAGGAGCCGGTGAAGACACCGGAAGATCTGAACCGTCTGGTCGACGACGCGCGCAGCCAGGGGCGCAAGACCGTGCTGATGCTGCTCAGCCGCGACGGCGACCTGCGCTACGTGCCGATGCCCATCGAAGACCGCAAGGGCTGAGGACGGCCAGAGACTGTCCCTTGGGGCTGTCCCAACCTTTTCCTCTACCGTTTGCCGGGCGGCGGGAGTAATTTGCCCGCCACTTGGCGAATGGGATTAATCCAGTGAGCGTAGATTCCGAGGGCCGTCCGCCCGTGCGGCTGTCGGTCGTGGTTCCGGTCTTCAACGAGGCCGAAAACGTCCTTCCCCTTCTTGAGGAAATCGAGCGCGCGCTGTCGCCCGCCGATGCGCTGGGCCGCGCCTTCGAAGTGATCTATGTGGACGACGGTTCCAGTGACGACACGCTGACGCGCCTCGCCCCCGTGGTCGCCGCGGGCCGCCTGCGGCTGGTCCGCCATGTCCGGCGGTCCGGGCAGAGCGCAGCCGTGCGCACCGGTGTCAAGGCGGCGCGCGGGGAGTGGATCGCCACCCTCGACGGCGACGGCCAGAACGACCCCGCCGACATTCCCGCCCTGTTCGCCCTGGCCGCCAAGGGCGGTCCGGACGCGCCGGTGCTGGTCGGCGGCCTGCGCAAGAAGCGGCAGGATACGCTGTCCAAGCGGCTGGCCTCGCGCTTCGCGAACGCGGTGCGGCAGTCCTTCCTCCAGGACGGCTGCACCGACAGCGGTTGTGGGTTGAAGCTGTTCCGCCGCGACGCCTTCCTCGATCTGCCCTTCTTCGGGGCGATGCACCGCTTCCTGCCCGCCCTGTTCCGGTCGCACGGTCATCCGGTGGCCTATGTGCCGGTCAACCACCGCCCGCGGGAACGCGGCGTGTCCAAATACACCAACTGGCGTCGCGGGCTGATCGGCGTGGTCGATCTGCTGGGCGTCTATTGGCTGAAGCGGCGCACCGCGCTGTCTCCCGCGGTCGAAGACCGCTGAACCCTTTCCCATCCCGACCGGTCGCCGCCCGATGCTCGAACGCGCCATCGCCTGGTACCAGAGTCAAAGCACCGCCGACCTGATCTGGGTCGGCGTCGGCTTTTTTGCGCAGGCACTCTTCATGATGCGCTTTGTCGTGCAATGGATCGCCAGCGAGCGTGCCCGGCGCAGCATCGTGCCGGATCTCTTCTGGTATTTCTCCATCGGCGGCGGGATTCTTCTCTTGGCCTATTCGATCCAGCGGGGTGATCCGGTGTTTATGTTTGGGCAAGGGCTGGGCCTCATCATCTATTTCCGGAACCTCTATTTCGTCTTGAACAACCGCCGGAACGGCGGCGCGGCGGGCACGCCGTGAGCGCGGTGCCGAACGCGCCGGCCAGCCGCCTGCCGGTCCTGGCCTATCTGGCGCTGGCGGTGCTCAGCGTCCTGCTGTTCCTGCCGGGTTTCTTCGACCTGCCGCCCTTCGACCGCGACGAGGCGCGATTCGCCCAGGCGTCCCACCAGATGCTGGAAAGCGGTGACTATGTGGACATCCGTTTCCAGGACGAGGCGCGCCACAAGAAGCCGGTGGGCATCTATTGGTTGCAGACCGCGGCGACACGGCTGGTCGACGGGCCAAAGGACATCTGGACCTTCCGCATCCCCTCCCTGATCGGGGCGGTGCTGGCGGTGCTGGCGACGGCCTGGACCGGGGCGCGCATGTTCGGCGGGACGGTCGGCTTTCTCGCCGGGGTGATGATGGCGTCCTGCGTCGTGCTGGGCGTCGAGGCCCGCATGGCGAAGACCGACGCGGTGCTGCTCTCTACCATCGTGATCGGGCAGGCGGCTCTGGCCAGCCTTTACCTGAACCGCCACGCGGAGCGATCCGGCTGGGCGGCTCCGCTCGTCTTCTGGATCGCCGCGGGGATCGGCATCCTCATCAAGGGACCGATCGTCCTCCTGGTGTCCGGCACCACGGCCCTGGTGCTGGCGGTGTTGGACCGCCGGGCCGGCTGGCTGAAGCGGCTGCGCCCGCTGGTCGGCCTCGCCATCGTAGTCGCCATCGCCGCACCCTGGCTGATCGCCATAACCATCAAGACCAAGGGAGCCTTCTTCGCCGAGTCGGTCGGACATGACATGATGGGCAAGGTGGTCAGCGGCCAGGAGGCGAAGGGCCTGCCGCCCGGCTACTACCTGGGCACCTTCTGGGTAACCTTCGCGCCCTGGTCCTTCCTGGCACTTCTGGCCGTTCCCTGGGCGTGGCGCCACCGCAAGGGCACCGGGCCGGTGGGGGACGCCGTGCGCTTCTGCATCGCCTGGATCATCCCGAGCTGGCTGGTCTTCGAGGCGGTGCCGACCAAGCTGCTGCATTACACGCTGCCGGTCTTCCCGGCCATCGCCATCCTGACCGCCGCCGCGGCGCGCGAGCATTTCCTGCGCCGCGCCGAGACGCCGCGGTGGGGTCTGTTCTCGGTCGCCACCGTTTTCGGGGCCGTCGGCTTCGGCGCCCTGACGGTCGCGGTCGCGGTGATCCCCTATCTGGTGGACGGTCGCGTCGACCCGGTGGCCGTTTCTATGCTGCCGGTGGTTCTGGTGCTGTACGCACTGGCCGTACGCCTGTTCGCCCAGCGCCGGGAGACGCCGGGATTCGCGGCGGGTCTGGCGGCGGCGGCCGTGCTGTACGCGGGCACCTACGGTGCGGTCCTGCCGGGCATCGACGGCGTGTGGATCAGCCGGCAGGCCGCACGGACGGTCGCGGCGGCGCGGCCGTGCACCGACAGCGTGGTCGCCTCCGCCGGCTATTCGGAGCCGAGCCTCGTCTTCCTGCTGGGGACCGGCACGCGCCTGACCCACGGGACGGGTGCCGCTGCCCATCTGGTTGAAAACCCGTCCTGTGGGCTGGCCCTGGTGACCGACCGGGAGGAGGCGGAGTTCCGCGCCGCTCTGAAAGGGACGGAGCCGGTGCCACTCGGCCGTTTCACAGGCTTCAACTACAACACCGGCAAGAGGCTGACCTTGACGCTTTACGGCGCGGCACGACCCTGAACGAACCGGAATGGGGTGTCCTCCAGATAGAGGGTGCCGGATGGAGGCTGCGGGCTGAGTAACCCGCCTCCTCCCTGGACATGAGCGGCCGCATCCGGCGGAATCGGACTTCCACACGCAAAAGGATGGAAGGCCGCCGTGTCATGCTTCGAACGATGACTGTAGCGACCCTCGCGGTGCTGGCCTTTGCCGCACCCGCCGAAGCGCAAAGGCAGGAATACCCCTCCTGGGTCTATGAGGAGATGGTCCCGACCGGCCCCCACATGCGCCGCATGGAGGAAGCCCAGCCAATTCCCGGCCCGCGGCCGTCCCATTGGGGTGCCATGGGCAATGGCGAGCAGTTCCGCGCCGGCTCCCGTGGCTACGGCACCGATCCGGCCCGCGCCACCCCCTCCTACTCCCGAACCAATTCGCTGACGCCGCCGGTCCGCGACGGGCGCGGTGCGGCGACAGCGGTTCGGCGTGGCGGTGGCGGCGACAACGTGCCGGGCACCCCGCGCGAGGTGACCCTCAATCCGGAGTACAATTTCGAGCGATGACCGCGGCCTCCTCCGGCCGCCACAGCCAAGCCGCCCCGCGGACTCCGCTCGAATCGCCGTGGACGGCGCGGCGGACCGGCGTGTCCAGGCTGTCCGTGAAGGTCCAGCGGGCAATGACCGGGGGAAGGGCGGCGTAGAGGACGTCCAGGTTGGACAACCCGCCGCCCAGCACGATCACGTCCGGGTCCAGGACATTGATGATGCTCGCCAGCCCGCGCCCCAACCGGCCCACCAGCCGGTCGAGGGTGGCGCGGGCCTTGGCGTCGCCGCGCTCCGCCAGGGCTGCGATGGACTCCGCGGTCAGGTCCGTTCCGGTGGCCCGGCGGTGATCGGCGGCGACGGCGGGGCCGGACACGAAGGTTTCCAGGCAGCCGGATTTGCCGCAGTAGCAGGGCGGTCCGGGCCACTCCGCGTCGGTGGGCCAGGGCAGGGGGTTGTGCCCCCATTCGCCGCCGATGGCGTTGCGGCCACCCAGCGGACGGCCGTCCACAACGATTCCCGCTCCGCAGCCGGTGCCGAGGATCGCCGCGAAGACAACGCCGCAGCCGGCTCCAGCGCCATCCGCCGCCTCCGACACGGCCAGACAGTTGGCGTCGTTCTCGATCCGCACCCGCCGCTTTAGCGCCGCGGCCAGATCGCGGTCGAATGGCTTTCCGATCAGCCACGTCGAGTTGGCGTTCTTTACCAGCCCGGTCGCCGGGGAGATGGCGCCGGGAATGCCGATCCCGACGGTGGAGCCCGCGGCCCCCGTTGCGCTCTCCAGCCGCGCTACCAGATCGGCGATGGTCCGCACCGTCGCGTCGTAGTCGCCACGAGGCGTGGTGACGCGGAAGCGGGCACGCTCCTCGCCGGCCGCACCGAGCGCGATCCCCTCCGTCTTCGTGCCGCCGAGGTCGATGCCGATGCGGATGAGCGAAGGGGGAACCTCGGTGCGCTTCATGGAAAAATTGCCCTGATGTGTGGTCCGCATCACAGACGGACGCCGTGGCTGTTGCAATACTGGGAAAGACCGGCAACCCGCAAGCCAAGCAACCGTCCGACCTCTCCGGCGACTCTCGCGCCACAGGCTGGGACAAATGGTCTTTGCTCGGGCGATATGGGTTGACCGTCTGTCGGGATCTTGTAGAACCAGCGAAGGAGAGGGCGTGATCCGTCGGATTCCGCCCATCAATCAGGGCCACCGGAGCCGGACCAACGATGAATCGCCAGCGCGCCGCCCATCGCATTCCTTCCTTCACCTTGCGCAGCGTTGCCGCCGTCGGCCTCGCCGTGCTGTTCGCCGGCACCGCGCTGCCGGCTGTCGCCAAGGAGGCGGCGAAGCCGGCTGAAAAGGCGGCTGCGAAGGCCACCGCGAAGCCGGCCAAAAGCACCGCCGCCAAAAGCACCGCGTCCAAGCCGGGAGCCTGCTACAGCCGCGCGGAGCACGCCGCGGAGCAGACCATCCGCATGCACACCGAGATGATGGTGGTCGGGCTGACCTGCCAGCAGGTGAATCCGGACAAGAAGCCCTTCAACCTGTACCAGGACTTCACGGTCAAGAACCGCTCGCTGATCTCCAACTCGGAAGCGTCGATGATCGACCACTTCCGCAAGAAGGGCGGCGGCAACGCGACGCGGCAGTTCGACATGTTCCGCACCGAGCTGGCGAATGAGGTCAGCCGCCGCGCCGCGGTGATCGGCACCGGCCTCTATTGCGCCAACTTCGTTGACCGCTCCAAGGCGGCGATGGACCTGACGGCGGACGACATCCGCGTCCTGACCGGCGATGAAAAAAGCGCCGGCCTGATGCATTTGTCGTCAAAGCCGCTGTGCGATGTCCAGGTCGTCAGCAATCCGGACGTGAATTACGACGTGGCTCAGGCCCCCGCCTCGCGCAGCGGCGGTGCGGCCACCGCCTCCAAGTCCACCGGCAAGGCGACGGCCAAGGCCCCCGGAAAGCCCAAGGACCCGGCGAAGGCTCAGGTCGTCTCCGCCAAGCGCTGATCGGTCAGTATCGATGGTGATGCCGGAGGTCATAGGCGGACCGGCATCATGCATCGCAGCAGTGGCACAGTTGTTGCGAAGCCCTCTTCACCACAGTGAAGAGGGCTTTTTTCATGCGATGCATTCGCTATGGTAGAAGGCAAGCGCAAAGTTCACGGAACTGACATGAATCGATATTGCAAATTCTCGGAAAATTGGTATTACCGCAGATAGAGTGCGGGTTTGCCCTCTTGCTCTGTTGAGAGCCGCTGGGCTAACGTTCCGCTCACACAACAATCTTGGCCCCGCGCTCAAGAGCCCGGGTAAGCCAATTCGGGGAGTGGCACTTCACGTGACTGGTGTACGAGCGCGCTTGTCTCGCTCGCCGAAGCCTGCGCATCGCGCCGAGGCGAGGTAAGACAATGGAATACTTTCTTCAGCAGTTGATCAATGGCCTGTCGCTGGGCGCCATCTACGGCCTCATCGCGATCGGATACACGATGGTGTACGGCATCATCGGCATGATCAATTTCGCCCATGGCGAGATCTACATGATCGGCGCCTTCGTGGCCCTTATCACCTTCCTGGCCATCGGCAGCCTGGGCATCACCTGGGTGCCACTGGCCCTTCTCGTCATGCTGGTCGCATCGATGCTGTTCACCGCCGTCTACGGATGGACGGTGGAGCGCATCGCCTATCGTCCGTTGCGCAGCTCGCCGCGTCTGGCGCCGCTGATCTCGGCGATCGGCATGTCGATCTTCCTGCAGAACTACGTCCAGATCTTGCAGGGCGCCCGCAGCAAGCCGCTGCAGCCGATCCTGCCGGGCAACCTGACCCTGATGGATGGGGCCGTGTCGGTCAGCTACGTGCGTCTGGCGACGATCGTCATCACGATCGCACTGATGTACGGCTTCACCCAGCTCATCACCCGTACCTCGCTCGGCCGCGCCCAGCGCGCCTGCGAGCAGGACAAGAAGATGGCGGGCCTGTTGGGCGTCAATGTCGACCGCGTCATCTCGCTGACCTTCGTCATGGGCGCCGCCCTGGCCGCCGTGGCGGGCATGATGGTTCTGCTGATCTACGGCGTGATCGACTTCTACATCGGCTTCCTGGCCGGCGTTAAGGCCTTCACCGCGGCGGTGCTCGGCGGCATCGGCTCCCTGCCGGGCGCCATGCTGGGCGGCGTGGTCATCGGCCTGATCGAAGCCTTCTGGTCGGGCTACATGGGCAGCGAATGGAAAGACGTGGCGACCTTCACGATTCTTGTGCTCGTCCTGATCTTCCGTCCGACCGGCCTGCTGGGCCGTCCGGAAATCGAGAAGGTGTGAGGCCATGACCGCGATTTCCATGTCTTCGCCGCGGGCCATCGCCTGGCCCGCGATCCTGAAGGAGGCGGCGATGACCGCCTTCGTCGCCCTTCTCCTGACGATCCCGCTGGTCGGGCTCCGCACGGTGGACCGTCCCACCGGCCTCGGGCTGGAGACCCGCTGGAACGAGGTGGCCGCCGCCGTCGGTCTGGTCTTCCTCGGCCGTCTCGGCCTCTGCCTGATCCGCGAGGGCCACGCCGTCACCGTACTGGTGCTTGCCGCCGCCGCCACCGCGGCCGGCTTCTTCATCGCCATGCCGACGGAGGCCCTGCGGATCATCCTGATCGCCGGTGGCGCGGTCATCGCGATCCGCGCCATCCTGGCGATCCGCACCGGCCGCTCCAAGCTGTCGCAGGCGGAGCGCGACAAGCGGATGGACCACATCGCGGCGCAGGTGCAGCACGCCTCGCGCTGGCTCGGTCCGATCGCCGTCGTCGTGGCGCTGGCCTTCCCGTTCACGCCGCTGGCCGACCGCCAGCTGCTGGACATCGGCATCCTTCTGCTGACCTACATCATGCTGGGCTGGGGGCTGAACATCGTGGTCGGCCTCGCCGGCCTGCTCGACCTCGGCTATGTGGCCTTCTACGCGGTGGGCGCCTACTCCTACGCGCTGCTGGCCCATTATTTCGGCTTCAGCTTCTGGGTCTGCCTGCCGCTGGCCGGCTTCCTGGCGGCGATGTCGGGCGTTCTGCTGGGCTTCCCGGTCCTGCGTCTGCGCGGCGATTATTTCGCCATCGTGACGCTGGGCTTCGGCGAGATCATCCGCATCATCCTGATCAACTGGTACCAGTTCACCGGCGGCCCCAACGGCATCTCGGGCATTCCGCGCCCGAGCTTCTTCGGCATCGCCGACTTCACGCGGACCCCGGCGGAGGGCACGGCGGCCTTCCACGAGATGTTCGGCCTGGAGTTCAGCCCGCTGCACCGGATCATCTTCCTCTATTACCTGATCCTGGTGCTGGCCCTGGTGGTGAACCTGTTCACCATGCGCGTCCGCAAGCTGCCGCTGGGCCGCGCCTGGGAAGCGCTGCGCGAGGACGACATCGCCTGCGCCTCGCTGGGCATCAACCGCACGAACATGAAGCTGGCGGCCTTCGCCATCGCGGCGATGTTCGGCGGCTTCGCCGGGTCCTTCTTCGCCACCCGCCAGGGCTTCATCAGCCCGGAGAGCTTCACCTTCATCGAATCGGCGATCATCCTCGCCATCGTGGTGCTGGGCGGCATGGGCAGCCAGATCGGCGTCGTCGTGGCGTCCCTGCTGGTCATCGGCCTGCCGGAGGCCTTCCGTGAACTGGCCGACTACCGCATGCTGGCGTTCGGCATGGGCATGGTGTTGATCATGCTGTGGCGTCCGCGCGGCCTGCTGGCCCACCGCGACCCGACCATCCTCCTGCACGGCCGCCCCAAAGGCGGAGCCGGCGGCCCCGCCGCGGGCACCGCCGCCGCCGGTGGCCAGGGCATCGCCGGGGGGAGCGCGAAGTGATGACGACTCAATCCATGACCACCACGCCCCTGCTGACGGTCGAACACCTCACCATGCGCTTCGGCGGCCTGGTGGCGGTCAACGACGTCTCCTTTGCGGCCAACAACGGCGAGATCACCGCGATCATCGGCCCGAACGGCGCCGGCAAGACCACGCTGTTCAACTGCATCACCGGCTTCTACACCCCCACGGTGGGCCGGCTGACCCTGCGCCACGCCGACGGGAAGGAGTTCCTGCTGGAGCGGATGCCGGGCTACCGCATCTCGCAGAAGGCCAGCGTTGCCCGCACCTTCCAGAACATCCGCCTGTTCGGTGGCATGAGCGTCCTGGAAAACCTGATCGTCGCCCAGCACAACAAGCTGATCCGCGCCTCGGGCTTTTCCATCGCCGGCCTGCTCGGCCTGCCGTCCTACACCAGGACGGAGCGGGAGGCGGTCGATCTGGCCAAATACTGGCTGGACCGCGTCCGCCTGCTGGAGTTCGCGGACTGGGAGGCGGGCAATCTCCCCTACGGCGCCCAGCGCCGGCTGGAGATCGCCCGCGCCATGTGCACGGAGCCGGTTATGCTCTGCCTGGACGAACCGGCGGCGGGCCTCAACCCGCGCGAGTCGGGCGAGCTGGCCGACCTGCTTACCTACATCCGCGACGAGCACAAGATCGGCGTGCTGCTGATCGAGCATGACATGAGCGTGGTGATGACCATTTCCGACCATGTCGTGGTGCTGGATTACGGGCGGAAGATTTCCGACGGCGATCCGGCCTTCGTGAAGAACGACCCGGCGGTGATCCGCGCCTATCTGGGCGAGGAAGAGGACGAGGAACTGCCGCCGGAGATCAAGGCCGACCTGCCGGAGGTCGCCAAGCGAGCCGAGGAGGGGGCCTGAGCCATGCTGAAGGTATCGGGCGTCCACACCTTCTACGGCGCCATCGAGGCGCTGAAGGGGGTCGATATCGAGATCGGGGCCGGCGAGATCGTCTCGCTGATCGGCGCCAACGGCGCCGGCAAGTCCACGCTTCTCATGACCATCTGCGGCAGTCCGCGCGCCCGCATGGGCCGGATCACCTTCGAAGGGCAGGACATCACGCAGATGCCCACCTACGAGTTGGTCCGCCTGGGCATCGCCCAGTCGCCGGAAGGCCGCCGGATCTTCCCGCGCATGAGCGTGCTGGAGAACCTGCAGATGGGCTCCATCACCGCCAAGCCGGGCAGCTTTGCCAACGAGCTGGAGCGGGTCCTGACCCTGTTCCCACGTTTGAAGGAGCGCATCAGCCAGCGCGCCGGCACCATGTCGGGCGGCGAGCAGCAGATGCTGGCCATCGGCCGCGCGCTGATGAGCCAGCCGCGGCTGCTGCTTCTCGACGAGCCGTCGCTGGGCCTCGCCCCGCTTGTGGTGAAGCAGATCTTCCAAGCGGTGAAGGACATCAACCGCGAACAGAAGATGACCGTGTTCATGGTCGAGCAGAACGCCTTCCACGCGCTGAAGCTCGCCCACCGCGGCTATGTGATGGTCAACGGCAAGGTCACCATGTCGGGGACCGGCGCGGAACTGCTGGCGAACGAGGAAGTGCGTTCGGCCTATCTGGAGGGAGGTCACTGATGGACGGCGTTCTCGGGTCCTCTCTGCCGGTGTTCCTGGGCCTGACGGTCCTGGTGTTCGGGGGTTGCGGCGTTTTGACCGGCCAGACCCTGGCCGAAGGCTGGAAGCCGTTGTCGAGCGCCATCGCCTACTCGATCCTGCTGGGGCTGGGCGACCGGTTCCTGGTCTGGGGCCTGTTCGGCGGCCAGCTCCTGTCGGTGTATGGATTCGTGGTGCACACCCTGGTGATCGGCGCGATCACCCTGACCACGTACCGCATTTCGATGGCGCGCCGGATGGTGTCCCAGTATCCTTGGCTGTACGAGCGTTCGGGACCCTTCGGCTGGCGCGAGCGCGTCGGCGGAACGCTCGCCCAGTGATTGCGAATTCCATGAGTCCGATCGGGACCAGGACGCGGGTGAAACTGTCGCACTTGGCGATGATCGGACTATAGTGGAACCTTGTCGGCACCGGCTCCCCCAGCCCTTGGGGGACCGGTGAAAAGGCCCCCGCGGGGCCGGCGTACGACTCATAACAGGGAGCCAACGAAACTATGAACTACAAGCTTTCCCTCCTCGTTGCGGTTGCGGCGACCGCTATGACCGCCTCGGTGGCGAAGGCCGACATCGCGGTGGCGACCGCCGGCCCGATCACCGGCCAGTACGCCACCTTCGGCGAGCAGATGAAGAAGGGCATGGAGCAGGCGGTCGCCGACATCAACGCCGCCGGCGGTGTCCTGGGCCAGAAGCTGAAGCTGGAAGTGGGCGACGACGCCTGCGACCCGAAGCAGGCCGTCGCCGTGGCGAACCAGCTCGCCAAGGCGGGCGTCAAGTTCGTGGCCGGCCACTTCTGCTCGGGCTCCTCGATCCCGGCCTCGCAGGTCTATGCCGAGGAAGGCGTCCTGCAGATCTCCCCGGCCTCGACCAACCCGAAGCTGACCGAGCAGGGCCTGAAGAACGTGCTGCGCGTCTGCGGCCGTGACGACCAGCAGGGCCAGATCGCCGGCAAGTATCTGCTGGACAACTACAAGGGCAAGAACGTCGCGATCCTGCACGACAAGTCGGCCTACGGTAAGGGTCTCGCCGACGAGACGCAGAAGGCGCTGAACGCCGGCGGCCAGAAGGAGAAGATCTACGAAGCCTATACGGCGGGTGAGAAGGACTATTCGGCGCTGGTGTCCAAGCTGAAGCAGGAAGCCGTCGACGTCGTCTACGTCGGCGGTTACCACACCGAGGCCGGCCTGCTGGCCCGCCAGATGAAGGATCAGGGCCTGAACGCCCCGATCGTGTCGGGCGACGCGCTGGTGACCAACGAGTACTGGGCCATCACCGGTCCGGCCGGCGAGAACACCATGATGACCTTCGGCCCGGATCCGCGCGAGATGCCGGAAGCCAAGGACGCCGTGGAGAAGTTCCGCAAGGCCGGCTATGAGCCGGAGGGTTACACCCTCTACACTTACGCCGCGCTGCAGATCTGGGCCGAGGCGGCCAAGCAGGCCAACTCGACCGACTCGGCCAAGATCGCCGACGTTCTGCGCAAGAACAGCTACAACACGGTGATCGGCAAGATCGGCTTCGACGCCAAGGGCGACGTGACCTCGCCGGCCTATGTCTGGTACCGCTGGAACAACGGCCAGTACGCCCAGGTCAAGTAAGCCGGGGCCAACGTCCCGGACGTACGATCTGGTTTCCGCAGGGAAATGAAGTCGTGCAAAGGCCCGGCGGGAAACCGCCGGGCCTTTTGCGTGGCGTGGTGCCTGCGGTGTAGTTCAGAGGGTGGCCGGCTGCGCCGTCATCGAAGGAGCCATTGGAGGGGACGTCGGAGGAGGGGCCAAAGCCGGAGAGCGCTCCGCCAGAAGCCTCTCCGAGGTGTTCATCACGTCGCGCCAGAAGGCGGCGGCGCGCAGATTGTTCGCAGCCGTGAGTTCGACGAGGCGGACGCGGCTGATGCGGATGGCGGACTCGCCCAGTTCTTCCACGAGGCGGGTCGCGAACAGGAGCACGTCGTGATCGATTTTCATGACGGTATCAACACGCCGGATCGGCAGTTTGTTCCGCAGGTGCGAAGGGGGTTGTTGCAGCACCGCTACATCACGTCTTCGGTATGCGTGGCGCGCACAACGGACACTCGCCAACCGGGGGCGGTTTGGTGTTTGAATGGTCCGCCGTATCCGCAAGGTTGGCGGGTTTGACGTTTTTGGGTTTTGGAGATCGGATATGCGCAGAAAGCGCGAAGTCGTCGAAGGCCAGATGTTCCGCAAACTGGGCCCCGGCGGTGGCATCTGGCAGGTGATCGCCATCCGCAAGGATGGGCTGGGCACCCAGCACGCCCAACTTCAGCGGTCCGACGACCACAAGACCCTGAAAACGCTGGCGGTTTCCGCCCTTCTTGACCCCACCCAGTTCGAAACGGTCGCCGAACCGCAGGATTGAACGGGACGCCGGCGCCGGGTCCGTCGGCTTCTTATCAGTGATCGCGTGGGTGTGCTGTCCCTGCCGAAGGCGGGGTGCTTTCGTGCGTCTGGATTGTTTGTGATAGCCGCAAACATACCCCAAAGGTTATGCACCCCATCCAATGGGATTAGGAAGAATTCGGCGAGTGATTGCTTTGTTCTCGAAGGAATATGAAGAGTGCGACGAACGTTCGGGTAATGCAGAAATGCAACATCTCTGTGCATCTTGTCGCAGAGGACTTGTGACGGTGGGTGGTTGCTGATATCTCGAAGTCATGACGTTTCAACCGCCGACGGAATGCGGCGGGCTTGCCCGATGAAGGCCGGAGTCATCAGACACCCGCCTTTCGAACGGTTCGCTTCGACAGCCCCGGCAACGCCGTGCACAAAGGAAAGAAGAAAATGACTCTGCGTGGGATTCTGCTCGGAACGGCGCTCGCGGCGATGCTGCCGACCGCCGCCATGGCCGCGACCGAGGGCTTCTACGTCGGCGCGGGCGCCGGCGTGAACTGGACGCGCGACGCCGATCTGCGCTTCGAGAACACCCCGACGGATGCCAGCACCAGCTTCAAGCTGGGTGGCATCGGCGACATCTCCGCCGGCTACGCGACCGCCGCCGGCCCGCGCGCCGAGCTGGAGTTCGCTTGGCGCTGGCGCAACGCGATCGACAGCACCGACAGCTCCAACGCTGCGGTGAACGGTCTGGGCGGCAAGGCCAGCTCGCTCGCTTTCATGGGCAACGTCCTGTACGACATCAACACGGGCACCGCCTTCACGCCCTACATCGGCGTCGGTGCCGGTATCGCCCAGGTCCGTCTGGATCTCGGCGGCTTCGATGACCGCGACTGGGTGTTCGCCTACCAGGGCATTGCCGGCGTGTCCTACGCCCTGTCCCAGAACCTGGCTTTGACTCTGGACTACCGCTACTTCGCGACGCTCGATCCGAAGTTCGATCTGGGCGGCCCCGCCGGCCTCGCCACCTCCACGGTCAAGGGCGAGTACCAGAACCACACCATCATGGCCGGTCTGCGCTACACCTTCGGCGCTCCGGCGGCGGCTCCCGCGGCGGCCCCCGTCGCTCCGGCGGCGCCGGTCCAGGCGCAGCCGCAGTCGGAGTACCTGGTGTTCTTCGACTGGGATAAGGCCAACATCACGGCAGCGTCCGACAAGATCATCGGCGATGCCGCCGCTTCCGCCGGTCAGGTGCGAGCGGTCAGCATCCATGTGGTCGGCCACACCGACACCTCGGGCTCGCCGGCCTACAACCAGCGGCTCTCGCTGCGCCGGGCCGACGCGGTGAAGAACGCGCTGGTCGGCAAGGGCGTCGCTGCCAACCAGATCACGGTCGAGGGCAAGGGCGAGACTCAGCTCCTGGTGAACACCGGTGCGAATGTCCGCGAGCCGTCGAACCGTCGCGCGCAGATCCTGATCCGCGTGCAGTAATCCCGCAGACCGCCGATCCGCCCCGTTCGGGGCCGGTCGGCGGACTCAGGACCGAGAGAAGGGCGTCGCCTCCGCGGCGCCTTTTTCGCATATGCGGCAGAAGCACGCGCGGCATTGCGGAATCATGCATCAATTGTGGCATGAAACCTCCTGTCGGCGTATGAGGTTCATACCGGAAGCCGCACTTTGGTTTGAGACGACCGAGTCCGGTCCGGTCCCAGCGGACCCTGTCCCATTGGGTCGTCTCCACCAGTCGCCTCCGCCGAAGCAGGGTTGTCATGCAGGTTTTGATCGCCGACGATCACTCCATCGTTCGCAGTGGCCTGACCCATCTGGTCGGGGAGTTGGATGAACAGGCCGGCGTGACGGCGGCGACCAGCTTCGGCCAGCTGACGCAGCTGCTGGACCAGGGACCTTACGACCTCGTCATCATGGACCTGCGCATGCCGGGCCTCGGTGGGCTGGACGAGGTCGAGGCGGTGGTGAAGCGGGTGGCACCGGTGCCGGTTGTCGTCTTCTCCATGATCGACTCGCCGGACGAGATGCGCGCCGTGCTGTCGCGCGGGGTCCGGGCCTTCATTCCGAAATCCACCGACGACGTGCTGGTCGTGAACATCCTGCGTCTGGTCATGGCCGGCGGTTCCTATGTGCCGCCGGTGCTCGGCATGCCGGGAATCGCCCAGGCACCGGCCGCGGCGAAGGCGCATGAGCCAAGCGTCTTCGATGGGATGACCCGCCGCCAACTGGAGGTCCTGGACCTGTTGGCCCAGGGCTTGTCGAACCAGGAGATCGGGGAGCGGCTTGGCCTGAACCTGTCCACCGTCAAGACCCACGTTACGGGCGTGCTGAAGGCACTCGGGGTGGGCAGTCGCACCCAGGCGGTGCTGCTGGTCAAGGAATCAGGCCGCGACCGTCTCGTGTAGGCTGCGGACCAAGGGAACTCCCACGGCGAACACCGTTCCGCGCCCTTCGACGGAGCGAAGCTCCAGCGGGTGCCCGAGCAGCCGGGCCAACCGATCGACGATGGCCAATCCCAGCCCGATTCCCTCGCTGCGGTCGCGGTCTGGCCGGTCGAGCTGGACGAATTCCTCGAAAATGCGTCGGCGGTCGGTCTCGGCGATGCCGCGTCCGGTGTCGTAGACCTCGATCCACACGGTGTCGCCGCGGCGACGGCAGCCCATCAGCACGCCGCCCTGTTCGGTGTAGCGCACCGCGTTGGTCAGAAGGTTGCGGAGGATGCGCTCCAGCAGAAACGGGTCCGTGCGCACGGAGAGGTCTGTCGGAACGACGCGCAGCCGGAGTCCCTTGTCCTCGGCGATCCCGGTGAACTCCGCTTCCAACTGGTCGAACAGCGCGGATAGCATGATGTCGGCGGGCTTCGGCTCGACCACGCCGGATTCCAGCTTCGAGATGTCCAGAATGGCGTTCAGCAGGTCGTGCATCGACCGCTGGGCCAGCCGCAAATCCTTCACCAGCGCCAGCGCGCGGGGCTTGTCGAGCTGCCGTTCCAGCATGCCGGTGAACATGTTGATGGCCTGAAGGGGCTGCTTCAGGTCGTGGCCAGCGTGGGCAAGGAAGCGCGACTTCGCCAGATGGGCCTGTTCCGCCGCCACCTTCGCCGTGTGCAGTTCGGCGGTTCGGGCGCGCACCTGGGCTTCCAGCGTGACGTTGGTCTGCTCCAGCGCCTGGGTCATGCGGGTGATGTCCGCGAACTGGCGCTGCACCTGCCGGACCATCGGTCGGAAGATCACCAGAACCTCGGCGCACAAGGTCAGCAGCGTGAGGATCAGGGCGGCGAAGCCGAGATTGTGCAGGGTGGTAAAGCCGCGCTCGCCCGCCTCCTGGTAGCGCGCCACCATGTCCTCCAGTCCCGCCAGCAACGGGCCGAGCGCCTGATGGGTCACGAGGTCGGCCTCTGGCATGTCGGGTGGCAGGCCAGCGGGACCGGCGGCGATCACCGCACGGAGCGCGGCGATGTGGCGAAGCACCAGATCGTTCAGCGGCTCCGGCCCGTCGAAGTAGAGTCGCCGCACGTCCTTGCCCATCGCCGGCCCCTCGTCGGCGCCGGTCAGGCGACGGTGGGCATTCTCGAACATATCGGTCGCTTCGGCCAGGCGGGTGGTCAAGGCGCGCCGCTCAGCGTCGGTCGGGGCGTTGCGGAGCTGCTCCGCCAGCAGGGCGGTGCGCTGGGACAGCATGCGCTGACGACCCGAGATGTTGACGACTTCCAGCATGTCGGCATGCTGATCGATGACCCGCTCGGTCATGATGAAGCCGGCCAGCGTGCACAGCGCAATCACCCCGAGCGCCAGCCCGTAGCGAAGCGTCATCCAGCGCGCCGTGGTGTTGCCGATGGGGACCATGCCGTCCGTCCTCCCGGTGCTGTGCGGACCTTGACGACGATCAAGGTCGGGTGGTGCACGAAGCATCAATGTACCGCCATCGCCGATGCTCGGCATTCGCGAATGCGGCAAACGAATGCAGCAAACTCTGGGAAACGGATAAGGAAGGGGGGCGGCCATCATGGCGATCAGTCGCGCGGATCTGTTCCGGGGACGTCTGCGGTCCGAGCCCGTTCCGTCCGAGGCACCCCAGGCCATGGTGGCGCGCATCGGCGCGGCGTGCCTGTCCTACACCGGGACCGACTGCCGGATGTGCGGCGACCATTGCGACCACGCTGCAATCCGCTTCCGTCCGTTGGGGCGTGGGCGATGGCTGCCGATTATTGAGGAAGGTGGTTGCACGGGTTGCGGCGACTGCGCGGTCGTGTGCCCGGTCAAGGCCGTGACCATGGAGGTGGTGGCCGCCTGAACTCGCTGGCCGGGATTGCGGGCCAAATCTGGGAACGCTGCTTCTAAACCCTCTGTTGGTAAGGCGGTTTCATCCCCTGTCTGCCAACGGAGAGACACATGTGGTGGCGCAACGTAACGCTGGTCTACGCCGCGGCCTTTACGGCCATCGGTATACTGGGCTTCATTCCGACCTTCCTGTCCCCGCCCCCGGAAGGCATGACCCTCGCCGTCGAGTCCTTTCACGGCTATCTGCTCGGGCTGTTCCCGGTGAACCTGCTGCACAACATCGTACATCTCCTGTTCGGCCTGTGGGGCTTCTTCGCCTACTTCTCCAGCCGTCTGGCCTCGCGCAGCTACCTGCGCAGCGTGGCGGTGGCCTACGCCGTCCTGACCGTCCTCGGTTTCATTCCGGGTCTGAACACCCTGTTCGGGCTGGTGCCGCTGCACGGCAACGACATCTGGCTGCACGCCGTCCTCGCCATCGTGGCCGGCTATGTCGGATTCATGGTGCACGAAACGGAAGTTGGCACGGAGAAGCGCGCCGAGTGGCGGGCGTAACGGCCCGGCGTCCCGGCCGTCAGGCCGGGTCGTCTCCTTCAAAACCGCAGGCGGCGAGCGCCGCGCCCATGTGAGGCGGAACCGGCGCCACCGCGCCGACCGCTTCGCGGGAGGGGTAAAGAGGCAGTGAAATGGCCCGCGATTGCAAATGCAGCGGATGCCCCTCCGGACCGCCATACTGCGGATCGCCCAGCAGCGGGCAGCCCAGCGCCGTGGCGCAATGCACGCGAATCTGGTGCGTGCGCCCGGTGTGCGGCTTCAGCTCCAGCCACGTCGTGCCGTCGCCGCGGCCGAGGACTCGGTAGTCGGTGACGGCGCTCTGCCCGTCGTCGGCCACGACGATGCGCCAGCCGCCGCTCTTGTTGGTCACCTTTTTCAACGGCAGTTCGATCCGCCCCTGTTCTTCGGGCGGACTGCCGGCGACGACCGCCCAATAGGTCTTGTCGACCTTACCGTCCTGGAACAGCTTGCCCAGCTTGCGCAGGGCCTTCGGATGCCTCCCCAGGATCAGGCAGCCCGAGGTGTCGCGGTCCAGTCGGTGGGCCAAGCCCGGCGGCTTTGGAAAGCCGAAGCGCAGGGCGTCGAAGTGGCGTTCCAGGTTCGGACCGCCGCCTGGCCCGGCATGGACGGGCAGGCCGGCGGGCTTGTCGATGATGAGCATGAGCCCATCGCGGTAGAGAACGCGGGCCTGGATTTGTTCGGGTGTCATGCCGGGGTCAGCCTCAGGCGCGTGAAGAGAGAGATCCGCAAGTCATCCCTGCGCCGACACCACCTCGCCATGGCGAGTGCAGGATGCTTCCGCCAGCGCCACGAAGGCCTCGGTCACGTCGTCCGGCTGGGCCAGCTTGGTCTGGTCCTCGCCGGGGAATGCCTGCATGCGCAGCTTGGTTGCCACGATGCCGGGATCGATCAGATTGACGCGCAGGTTCGACGAGGCGATTTCCATCGCGTAGGTCTTCACCATCATCTCCAGCGCCGCCTTGCTGGCCCCGTACGGGCTCCAGTAGGGGTAGGGCGCGTTCGCGGCGCCCGACGTCACGAAGATGGCGCGCCCCGCGTCGGACGCGCGCAACAGGCGGTCGAAGGAGCGGATCAGGCGGAAGTTGGCCGTGACGTTCACGTCCATCACGCGCTGCCACAGCTTTGGATCGTAATGGGCGACCGGCCCCAGCGCTTCCAGCACGCCAGCGTTGCTGACCAGGATGTCGAGCTTCCCGAACCGCTCGAAGATCGAATAGCCGAGCTGGTCGATCTTGTCGAACTGCCGCAGGTCCAGCGGGACCAGCGTGGCGTTCCGGCCCGTGGCCTGGAAGATCGCGTCATCGGTCTCCTCAAGGCCGCCGACAGTGCGGGCGGCGAGGATGACGTGGGCGCCTTCGGCGGCGAAGCGCTTGGCGACGGCGGCGCCGATGCCGCGCGAGGCGCCGGTGATGAGGGCGGTGCGGCCGGAAAGACGGGACATGGCGGCGACTCGACGATGTTCGGTAGCGGGATTGGCAAACGGGCCGGTCCGCTGGGTTGCGGCCGGCCCGTCGCGGCGGTGGTCAGGCGGTCAGGCGCGGATGCGGACGTTCGCCTCGACCGGCGGGTGGTCCAGCGCATCGGTCAACGCGATGGGATAGTCGCCGGTGAAACAGGCGTCGCAGAAGGTCAGCTTCTGCGGGTCGCGGCGCTCCGCACCCATGGCTCGGTAGAGACCGTCCAGCGAGATGAAGGCGAGGCTGTCGGCCTGGATGAAGTCGCGCATCTCCTCCACCGACATGCGGTGGGCGAGCAGCTTGCTCTGCTCCGGCGTGTCGATGCCGTAGAAGCAGGGGTGCGAGGTCGGCGGGCTGGAGATGCGCATGTGCACCTCCTTCGCCCCGGCGGCGCGCACCATCTCGACGATCTTCTTGGAGGTCGTGCCGCGCACGATGCTGTCATCCACCAGCACCACCCGCTTGCCCTCGATCATGGCGCGGTTGGCGTTGTGCTTCAGCTTCACGCCCAGATGACGGATCTGGTCGGTCGGTTCGATGAAGGTGCGGCCGACATAATGGTTGCGGATGATGCCCAGCTCGAACGGCACGCCGCTCTGCGTGGCGTAGCCGAGGGCCGCAGGCACGCCGCTGTCGGGAACCGGCACCACCACGTCGGCCTCGATCCCCGATTCGCGGGCCAGCTCGGCGCCGATCCGCTGGCGGGCGTTGTAAACGGAGGACCCCTCCATCACGCTGTCGGGCCGGGCGAAGTAGATGTATTCGAAGATGCAGAAGCGGCGGCCCTGCGGCTGGAAGGGGCGCAGGCTCTGCACGCCCTGGTCGTTCAGCACGACCATCTCGCCCGGCTCGACGTCGCGCACATACTCGGCGCCGACGATGTCCAGGGCGCAGGTCTCGCTGGTCACGATGTAGGTGTCGCCCAGCTTGCCCAGGACCAGCGGGCGGACGCCCAGCGGGTCACGCACGCCGATCACCTCGTTCGGGGTCAGCGCCACCAGGGAGAAGGCGCCTTCGACCTGCCGCACCGCCTCGATCAGCCGGTCGACCGGCGAGCCGCCGCGGGCGATGGCCATCAGGTGGACGATGGTCTCGGTGTCGGTGGTGGACTGGAACAGGCAGCCGCGGCGGACAAGCTGACGGCGCAGCGTGTGCGCGTTGGTCAGGTTGCCGTTGTGGGCCAGCGCGAAGCCGCCGAACTCGAAATCAGCATAGAGCGGCTGGACGTTGCGGATCGTCGTATCGCCCGTGGTGGCGTAGCGGACGTGGCCGATGGCCTGCGGGCCCTTCAGCTTGCCGATGATCGCTTCCGACGAGAAGTGATCGCCGACGAGGCCGAGCGTATGCTCCAGATGGAAGCGGTCGCCATCGTGGCTGACGATGCCGCAGGCTTCCTGGCCGCGATGCTGCAGCGCATGCAGGCCGAGCGCGGTGATGGCCCCCGCCTGCGGATGGCTGTGGATGCCGAACACGCCGCACTCCTCGCGCAGCTTGTCGTCGTCGAACGGATGCGTCGTCAGCATCGAAAGATCCTCGTCATACACAGCATCACCAAAGGGCATTGCCCCGGCGGCTCCTTGCCAGCGGGGCGTTACTCACAGGCACTCTGCACCATGCGGCGTTCAGCGTGCGTTCTGGATCAGTCGCTCAAGGTCGCCGCGGTCCCGGTCCTTATAGCCGGTATCGGATTGCGACGCACCACCGGTCTTCGGCGCGCCGGGAACCGGCGTGGACAGGCGGTCCAGGGCCTCCTTGGCCTCCACCGCCTGCCGCGCGCGCTCCCGCGCCATGTCCATCTGGCCCAGCCCGTCCTTGCGCAGCGAGTCCGGCATCACCTCGTAGATCATGGCGGCGCCGGACACCAGCATCGGCCGGGTCTTGGCGTTCTGCAGCCACGCCGGATGTTCCGCCGGGTTCGGCACCAGCCAGGCGAAGAAGAGATAGGCGACGGAGGCGAGGATTGCACCCTTCAGCAGGCCGAACACGAAGCCCAGCGAGCGGTCGAGCGCCGAAAGGCCGGAATTCTGCACCCCGCGCGACACGACGCGGCCCAGTATTGTCAAAACCACAAGGCTGACGACGAACAGCGCCACCGCCGACGCGGCGTAGGCGGCCATCTCGACGTGGATGTAGGTCTGCGCGATGGGCAGCACGTGGGGCAGGGCGTTCAGCGTGATCAGCGCCGCGCCCACCCAGGCCGCGACCGACAGCACCTCGGCCACCATGCCGCGGGTGAAGGCCAGCAGGGCCGCCAGCAGAAGCACCACGATGACGGCCAGATCCGCCGGGTTGATCGGGAAGGTGTCCATAACGCCGCTACGCCTCGTGCGCTTTCGCTTCAGATGCTCGTATCAAATCAGACGCTTCAATCCCGGCCGCGCGGCGGACGGGATCCCGAACCGGCCTGGAACAGCGGCAGCAATTCGCTGAGCTGCTGCAGTTCGACCGATTTCAGGCCGGTGTCGCCGCGCCCCGGCTTCTTGCCGTTCCGTCTAGCCGGAAAGATCGCCGTTGAAAACCCCAGCTTCGCGGCTTCCTTCAGCCGGGCGTCGCTCTGGCCCACGGCGCGCACCTCGCCCGACAGGCCGATCTCGCCGAAGACCACGGCGTCGGCGGGCACCGGCTCCCCGGTCAGCGAGGAGACCAGCGCCGCGGCGACCGCGAGGTCGGCCGCCGGCTCGGTGATGCGCAGCCCGCCGGCCACGTTGAGATAGACGTCGTTGGCGCCGATCTGCACGCCGCAGCGCGCTTCCAGAACCGCCAGCACCATGGCGAGCCGCGCCGAGTCCCAGCCGACCACCGCGCGCCGCGGCGTGCCGAGCGGGGAGGGGGCGACCAGCGCCTGAACCTCGACCAGCACCGGGCGGGTGCCCTCCATGCCGGCGAAGACCGCGGCGCCCGACACGTCGCCGCGCCGTTCCGCCAGAAACAGGGCGGAGGGGTTGGCGACCTCGCCCAGCCCGCCGTCGGTCATCTCGAACACGCCGATCTCGTCCGTCGCGCCGAAGCGGTTCTTCACCGCGCGCAGGATGCGGAACTGGTGGCCGCGCTCGCCTTCGAAATAGAGCACCGTGTCCACCATGTGCTCTAGCACGCGGGGGCCGGCGATGGTGCCTTCCTTGGTGACGTGGCCGACCAGCAGCAGGACGCAGCCGCGCCGCTTGGCGACGCGGATCAGTTCCTGCGCGGAGGCCCGGACCTGGGCGACGGTGCCGGGGGCGCTGTCCAGATTGTCCACATACATGGTCTGGATCGAGTCGATGACGACCACCTCCGGCCCGTCGGTTCCGTCGAGCGAAGCGACGATGTCGCGCACGCTGGTCGCCGAGGCCAATTGGACCGGTGCGGCGGCGCAGCCCAGCCGGACGGCGCGCAGCCGCACCTGGTCCACTGCCTCTTCGCCGGAGACGTAGGCGCAGCGGTGTTCCTGCGACAGCCGGGCCATGGCCTGGAGGAGAAGGGTCGACTTGCCGATGCCGGGGTCGCCGCCGATCAGGATCGCCGATCCGGGGACGAGGCCGCCGCCGCAGACGCGGTCGAATTCCTCGATCCGGGTCATGCGGCGCGGCGGCGCCTCGCTGGACCCGGCCAGTCCCACAAAGTCCAGCCGGCGTCCGCGCGCCACGCCCAATCCCTTGGGGGCGGCTTCCGGAGCGGCTTCCTCGACGAGGGTGTTCCATTCGCCACAGGCGTCGCAGCGGCCCGCCCATTTCGGGAAGGACGCGCCGCAGGCCTGACAGACGTAGCGGGTGGTTGGCTTTGCCAAAGGTCCAGCGATGGGTTGGGCGATGGAAGGGGGTAGGCGCCCCACATATAGCAAGCTGACGTTCTAAATCCTATGGCAGAGGTGATAAAAAGCTGGGGCTTTTCTCGGCTGTTCCGGTGGTAGGTTCTGTCCCGGAACCACGATGAACAACGGATGTGAGGTGACACGGTGGCGGACAAGGACGCGCGGAAGATCCCGCTGCACGGCCCGGAGGAGTTCGAGGCGATTCGCAAGGCCGGGCGGCTGGCCGCGGCGACGCTCGACCACATCACGCCCCAGGTGGTGCCGGGGGTCAGCACGGGCCATCTGAACCGGCTGATCGAAACCTTCATGCGGGACAACGGCGCCATCCCTGCAACCCTCGGCTATCAAGGCTATCCGGCGGCGAGCTGCATCTCGCCGAACCATGTGGTGAATCACGGCATTCCGTCCGACGACAAGACGCTGGTCGACGGCGACATCGTGAACGTCGACGTGACGGTGATCCTGGACGGCTGGTACGGCGACACCAGCCGAATGTTCTTCGTCGGCGACAAGATCGGGGTGAAGGCGCGCAAGTTGGTCGACATCACCTATAAGGCGATGATGGCCGGCATCGCGCAGGCCAAGCCGGGCAACCATTTGGGCGACATCGGCCACGCCATCCAGACCCTGGCCGAGTCCCACCGCTACGGCGTGGTGCGCGACTTCGGCGGGCACGGCATCGGGCGGGTGTTCCACGACGCGCCGCATGTCGACCATTTCGGCAAGCGCGGCACCGGGGTTCTGCTGGTTCCCGGCATGGTCTTCACCATCGAGCCGATGCTCAACGCCGGCAAGCCGGACGTGAAGATCCTGTCGGACGGCTGGACCACCGTCACCCGCGACCGCTCCCTGTCCGCCCAGTTCGAGCATCAGGTCGGCATCACGGAGACGGGCTGCGAGATCTTCACCCTGTCGCCGGCGGGCTTCACCCAGCCGCCCTATGGGACGGTTGCCGGGGCCGACGCGGCATGAGCGGGGAGTTGAAGCCCTGGACGGTCCTGGAGCGCCGAACCCTCCTCGATGCCGGACCTTTCCTGAAGGTGCACGCCGAGACCATCGAGACGCCGGAGGGCCGGCGGGTGGAGAACTTCTATCAGGTCGAGCAGATGGACTTCGTCCAGATGTTCGTTGAGGATGAGGATGGGCGCGTCCTGATGCTGCGCACCTACAAGCATGGCCCGCGGCGCGTCAGCCAGACTTTTCCCGCCGGGGCCCTGAACCCCGGTGAGGATCCGCTGGCCGCGGCGAAGCGGGAGCTTCTGGAGGAAACCGGCTACGCCGCGGAGGACTGGACCGCGCTCGGCTCCTACGTGGTGCAGGGCAACCAGCGCGGTTGCGTCTGCCATATGTTCCACGCCCGTAACGCCCGGAAGGTGGCCGAGGCGGACTCCGGGGACCTGGAGGAAATGCGGTTGGAGCTGCTGACCCGTGCGGAGCTGTTCGCCGCGGCGGCAGCGGGCGATTACGCCCTGCTGCCGGTCATCGCCATGCTGGGCGCCGTTCTGCTGCCGGACCTGCGTGACAATCTCGCGCGGTCGGCGGTGCGTCCGGTGCCCTGACGGTCACTTTCCGTCGGTCGGGCCGGCGAAGAAATGGGCGAGCGCGTCGGCGGCTTCGAGCGACAGCTGGTTGTCGTTCTTGAGGAGCTGCTCGTGGGCGTTCTTGATCGTCTGCACCGTCTCTTCGTTGGTCAGCAGCCCCTTGGCTTGGAGCGTCTCCAGAATCTTGGCGCTCAGCATGAAGCTCGCGAAGGCCAGTCCGTTCGTGGTGATGTCCGCCATGCTCGTCTCTCCGATGGGACGCCGGCCTGTCGTGGCCGGCGTTCGTTCTGGCCGACCCTACCGGGCGGCAGGTTAATATTGCACGAACCGGCGCCGCGGCGCTTTACAGCGCCCGCACCTGCATCTTGATCGGTCCTTCGCCCCGGCCATGGACGAACTGGTCCACATAGGGGTTGCCGGAATGGTCGATGTCGTTGGCGTGGCCGGTCCAGATGATCCGGCCCTGGTAGATCATCGCCACGCGGTCGGCGATCTTGCGGGCCGAGGCCATGTCGTGCGTGATCGTGACGGCGGTGGCGCCGAGATCCTTCACGCATTTCACGATCAGCTCGTTGATCACGTCGGCCATGATCGGGTCGAGGCCGGTCGTCGGCTCGTCGAAGAAGATGATCTCCGGCTCGTCGGCGATGGCGCGGGCGAGGCCGACGCGCTTCTGCATGCCGCCCGACAGCTCCGACGGGAACAGCTCGCCCACCTCCGGGCCGAGTCCGACCGCGCCCATCTTGGCGATGGCGATGTCCTTGGCCTTGGCGCGCGGCATGTGCTCGCCCTGGATCAGGCCGAAGGCGACGTTCTCCCAGACCTTCAGGCTGTCGAACAGGGCGGCGCCCTGGAACAGCATGCCGAACTTGTGCAGCAGTTTCTCGCGCTCGCGCGGGCGCAGCTTCGTCGTCTCCTCGCCATCGACGCGGATGGAGCCGCTGTCCGGCGACAGCAGCCCGAGGATGCATTTCAGCATCACCGACTTGCCGGTGCCCGACCCGCCGATGACGACCAACGATTCGCCGCGCCCGACCTCCAGGTCGATGCCGTTGAGCACGACCTTCGGTCCGAACGCCTTGTGCACGTTCTTCAGCGAAATCTTCGGCGGATGAGCGGGGGGAACCTGGGACATGGAGTCGCTCACTTCGTCGAGAAGAAGATGCCGGTGATGAGGTAGTTCCACACCAGGATCAGGATGGAGGCCGACACCACCGCGTTGGTCGTCGCCGCACCCACGCCCTGGGCGCCGCCACGGGAATGGTAGCCGTGATAGCAGCCCATCAGCGACACCATGAAGCCGAACACCGCCGCCTTGACGAGGCCGGAAATCACGTCGACCGGTTCCAGGAACTCCCAGGTCCGGCCGATGTAGGAGGCTGGGTTGAAGTCCAGCCGGTAGACGCCGACCAGGAAGCCGCCAAACACACCGATGATGTCCGCCACCAGCACCAACAGCGGCAGCATGGCCAGCCCGGCGATCAGGCGGGGCGCCACCAGATACTTGAAGGGGTTGGTCGACAACGTCGACAGCGCGTCGATCTGCTCGGTCACGCGCATGGTGCCGATCTCGGCGGCCATCGCGGCGCCGATGCGCCCGGCGACCATCAGGCCGCCCAGCACCGGCCCCAGTTCGCGCGTCACCGACAGGGCAACCACCGTGGCGATGGCGCCCTCCGCCTGGAAGCGGGAGAAGCCGGAATAGCTCTGCAGCGCCAGCACCATGCCGGTGAACAGCGCGGTCAGCCCGACCACCGGCAGCGAGTAATAGCCGATGTCGATCATCTGGCGCAGGATCTGCCGTGGGTAGAACGGCGGACGCACGCAGTGCGACAAGGCGGCGCCGGTGAACATGGCGAGCTTTCCGGTGGCTTCCAGAAAGATCAGGAAGGCCCGTCCGGTGGCGGCAAGGAAACCCATCAAGCGACCTCAGGCGGCGGTGGGTCGCGGTAGACCCTGTGGTAACGCGCGCCCAGCGAGGTCAGGATCTCGTAGCCGATGGTGCCGCCCTCGCTCGCCACGGTGTCCACCGGGCGGTTCGGGCCGATCAGCTCCACCAGCCCGCCGGGCGTCACCGCCTCGTCGGGAAGGTGGCTGACATCCACCGTCACCAGATCCATCGAAACACGCCCAACCACCGGAGCGGCCACGCCGTTGACGAAGACATGGCCGCGCCCGCTGAGCGAGCGCAGATATCCGTCGGCATAACCCACTGCGATGGTTGCGATTTTTCCTCTCGCCGCAACGCGGTGCGTGGCACCGTAGCCAACGGTCATAGGGCTGTCAACGTTGCGCACCTGAAGCAGCCGGGCGTCGAGCCGGATGGTGTCCCGCATCGGGTTCGACGCGGCGGGCGTCGGGTTGACGCCGTAGAGTGCGCAGCCGGGCCGCACGAGGTCGAAATGGAAGGCCGTTCCGTGAAAGATCCCGGAGGAATTGGCGAAGCTCGCCTTGGCCGTGGGAAGCCGCCCGATCGCCGAACGGAAGCGTCCGAGCTGCTGGCTGTTCATCACCGAGTCTTCGTCGGCGCAGGCAAGGTGGGTCATCCACACCTGGACGTCCACCCCCTCCAGCCGGGAGAGGTCCCCGACCAGCGTGTCCAGCTCGTCCGGGCCGAGCCCGAGTCGGTTCATGCCGGTGTCGATGTGGACGACGGCGGGAAGGGCCGTTCCCTGCGCCTTGGCGTGGGCCTGCCACGCGGCGATGTCGCCCAGATGGTTCAGAACCGGAAGGATGCGGTGGGCCGTGAAGTCGGGTGCGGTGCCAGCGGGCAGGCCGCCCAGCGACAGCACGCGGGCCTCCGTCGGCGCCACGGCGCGCACCGCCAGGGCCTCATCGAACTGGGCGACCACGAAGGTCCGGCAGCCGGCAGCGGCGAGCGCCGGAACGACGCGCTGCACTCCCAGGCCATAGGCGTTCGCCTTGACCACGGCGGCGCACTCGGCGGGCGCCACCCGGTCGCGGAGCTGCGTCCAGTTGGCGACCACCGCACCGAGGTCGATGGTCAGAACGGCGCCGGCGCGTGCCAGCGGATCACTCAGTGGGGCCGAAGTCATGGGTCGTGTCGAGGTCGCCGAATCTGGTGAACTGGCCGTCGAAGAACATGCGGACGCTGCCGATCGGGCCGTGGCGCTGCTTGGCGATGATCGCCTCCGCGGTGTTGTGCACCTCGGCGTAGCGCTTCTGCCAGTTGGCGTAGCGGTCGTTGTACTTGTCCTCCGTCTCCTCCGGCCGGCGGGCCGGCTCGGCGCGCTCAAGATAGTACTGTTCGCGGTAAACGAACATCACCACGTCGGCGTCCTGCTCGATGGAGCCCGATTCGCGCAGGTCGGCGAGCTGCGGCCGTTTGTCCTCGCGCATTTCCACCGCGCGGCTGAGCTGGGACAGCGCCAGCACCGGCACCTCCAATTCCTTGGCGATGGCCTTCAGGCCGCGGGTGATCTCCGAGATCTCCTGCACGCGGTTCTCGTTGCCCTTGGTCGAGCCGCCGCGCAGGAGCTGGAGATAGTCCACCACCACCATGCCCAGACCGTGCGTGCGCTTCAGCCGGCGGCAGCGGGTGCGCACCGCCGCGATGGTCAGGGCCGGCGTGTCGTCCACGAAGAAGGGGACACGGCTGAGTTCCTGGCTGGCCGCCACGAATTTGGGGAAGTCGCTGTCCTTGATCTCGCCGCGGCGGATCTTGTCGCCCGACACCTCGGCCTCGCCGGCAAGGATACGGGTGGCGAGCTGCTCGGCCGACATTTCCAACGAGAAAAAGCCGACCGGCGCGCCCTCGCCGCCGTTGGTGCGCATGTGCGCCTTGGCGGCGTTGAAGGCGATGTTGGTGGCCAGCGCCGTCTTGCCCATGGAGGGGCGCCCGGCGAGGATGATGAGGTCCGACGGGTGCAGGCCACCCAACTTGCGGTCCATGTCGCGCAGGCCGGTGGTCACGCCGGTGACGTGGCTGGACCGCCGGAAGGCCGTCTCCGCCGTGGCGATGGCCGCCTTCAGCGACTCGGAGAAGGCGACGAAGCCGCCGCGCACGTCCCCGGTTGAGGCGAGGTCGAAGAGCTGCTTTTCCGCCGTCTCGATCTGGTCCATGGCGTCGATGTCGAGGTCGTGCTGATACGCCTCGTTCACCATGTCGGTGCCGACCTCGATCAACTGCCGCCGCAGGAAGAGGTCGTGGATCGTCTTGCCGTAATCGCCCGCGTTGACCACCGTCACGACGTTGGCGGCGAGCTGCGCCAGATAGCCGGCGCCACCATCCGGTGCCAATTCGACGTCGTTATCGAAATAGGCCTTCAGCGTCACCGGATTGGCGATCTGGCCGCGCTCCACCATCTTGGCAATGGCCGAGAAGATGCGCTGGTGCGCCGGGTCGTAGAAATGCTCGGCGCGCAGGAACTCGCCGACCTTCTCATACGCCTTGTTGTTCACCAGGATGGCGCCGAGCAGCGCCTGTTCGGCCTCCTCGTTGTGCGGCGGCGTGCGGTATTCCGCCGTCGGCTTCACGGCAGCGGCACGGGACAGCCCGCCGTCGAGGGGGCGCGGCTCGAAAAGCTGGGTGGTCTTGTCATCCATGGCGGCACTTTAGCAAAGGGCGGGACGCAAAGCTGTGCGATCGGGTTAAGGATACCCACATTCCTGTGAGTAACTTTTGCCCACAGCCGGTGAAAGCTGGGGGTAAGGCGGAATTCAAAAGTTCTATCAAGAGCTTGGGCCGGAGCAAAACCTGTGGGCCGATGTGGCGCGGACACCTCTGGTCAAGCGTTGCTGGCACCGACGTTCCGGCCGGTGCGCAGGGGGCGGGGCACGGCGTCGGCCAAGGCCGTTTCGGCGCGCTGCATGTAATCGCGGACGAGCGGAACGGCTCCCAGCGAGCGGGCGATCTGCATCTGGAAAACCATGTGCCCCTGGTAGCGGAAGCTGATCTCGGCCCCCGCCAGATAGAACTCCCACATCCGGCAGAAGCGCTCATCGTACATCGCGCGGGCATCTTCCCGCCGTGCCGCGAACCGCTCCCGCCAGTGGCGCAGCGTCTCGGCGTAGTGAAGGCGCAGAATCTCGACGTCGGTGTTCCACAGCCCGGCCTTTTCCACCGCCGGGATCACCTCCGACAGGGCGGGCGAGTAGCCACCGGGAAAGATGTATTTGCGGAACCACGGGTTGGTTGAGCCCGGTCCATCCGATCGGCCGATGGCATGAAGCAACGCGACCCCGTCCTCGGCCAGCAGGTCGCGCAGCTTGACGAAGAAGGCCGGATAATGAGGCACCCCGACATGCTCGAACATGCCGACCGAGACGATGCGGTCGAACCGGCCGTCCATCTGCCGGTAGTCGCGCAACTCGAAGCGGACCTGACCGGCCAGTCCGGCATGGGCCGCCCGCTCCCGCGCCACGGCGAGCTGTTCGCGGGATAACGTGATTCCGGTGACTTGGGCGCCGGTCATGCGGGCCAGATAGAGCGCCATGCCACCCCAGCCGCTGCCGATGTCCAGGACACGCATGCCCGGCTGAAGCAGCAGCTTAGCCGCGATGTGCCGTTTCTTGGCCTCCTGCGCCTCGTCCAGCCCAGTGTCCGGAGTGGGGAAGTATGCGCAGGAATATTGCAGGTCGCGGTCGAGGAACAGCTCGAAGAAGGACCGTGACAGGTCGTAATGATGGGCCACGTTGCGCTGCGACCGACGCAGGGGATTGCTCTGCTGGATGAGACGCAGCGCGGGTGAGAGGGCTTCTCGCAGATTGCCCAGGACGCCCTGGACATTGTCCGTCCCGGCGCTCAGCAGTGCCAGGAAATCATAGACCGAGCCACCTTCGATGGACAGGCGGCCGTCCATGTAGGCTTCGCCGAAGCGCAGACGCGGATTCACCACGAGGTCGCGGTGCAGCGCCTTGTCGTGCAGACGCAGCGTGAGGGTGGGCGTGCCGACCCCCACGCGGTGCCTCCGCCCATCGGCCCCGACGATGTCCAGAGCGCCGGCGGTCAGGGCCGGGCTGAGCAGGCGGGCAAGCAGCATCGCGCATCTCCTCATCCGTCGAACACGACTCGGTCTGGTTCCTTCGCCGCGAGCGAATCACCGGGAACGAGAGTCGGAGTTCGGAACGGGGAGAGGCAACCCACCGGACGGGGCAGGGGGCGGGGCGTCCGGCGCATCCGGAAGGGGGAGGGGCTGGATGTGGCGGAGTGCGGAAAACGGAAAAGCCGCCTCGCCCCTTTTGGGGGGCGGGCGGCTTCCGGACGAGCGGACTGGTCTCGTTGAGCGGGCGGTCAGCCCTCCTCGGAAACCTCGGCCTCGGCGGCCTCGGGGGCCTCCTCGATCTCGTCCTCGTCGTCGCGCAGGTCGGCCGCAGTGACCATGCCGCCGCGGGAACGCTGCAATTCAGCCTCTTCCTGCGAGCGGGCGACGTTCACCGTGACGGAGATGCTCACCTCAGGGTGCAGGACGACGCGCAGCTTGAACAGGCCCAGCGTCTTGATCGGAGTCTCGATCAACACCTGCTTGCGGTCGACCTTGTAGCCGGCGGCGTCGAGAGCGTCCGCGACGTCGCGCGGGGTCACCGAACCGTACAGCACCCCGGTCTCGCCGGCCTGACGGATCACGACGACCGACACGTCGTTCATCTTGGTCGCCACCTGCTCGGCGTCCTTGCGGCGCTCCAGGTTGACGGCCTCCAGATGGGCCTTCTGCTTCTCGAAGAACGCCATGTTCGCCTTGGTGGCGCGCATGGCCTTCTTCTGCGGCAGCAGATAGTTGCGGGCGAAGCCGGGACGCACCTTCACGACCTGGCCCATCTGGCCGAGCTTCTCGACCCGCTCCAGCAGAATAACTTCCATCACTCGTCCTCCTGATCGGGGCCGGCGGGCCGGAGACGGCGACGCAGCCCAATCCATTGCTCGATCATGCCCAGACCGACCATCAGCACGATCGGCCAACCGAAAAGAAACAGGAACATGTAGAACCCGATGAGGATCGGCAGCTTGGCCGATCGGCTTCGGGCGAACACATGCACCACCGAAAGCCCGGCAAAGGCGAATGGCAAGGCCAGGACCAGTGCGGCGTTGACCGCGAGGAACCCGACCGGATCCGACGCCAGCGAGGCCGCCACCATGGCCAGCAGGAACGCGGTGGCGAGCCACCGTGGCAGTTCCACATCGTCCAGCCGCATGGCGGGGCGCCGGTTGCGGCCGAACCGCATCAGGACGCCTTGCGCCAGGGCTCCGTTGACGATCGTCATGACGAGCCATGAGATCACCGCGAAGCCCGGCAACACCTCGGCCATCCAGATGTCCTGCGGATCCGGGGCCTGTTGACCCTGCGCGGAGAACATCTGGTCCGCCATGCGGCTCAGCGTTTCCCGCACCGCGCCCTCCAGCCCGCCGGGCTGATCGAGCGTCAGAACCGCGGCGCCCAGAAGGCCCGCCAGTCCCATTCCGGTCAGCGCCATCAGGAGCCGGCCCGGAGGATACCATTCAACACTCCCGTCGGGAGCCGTCCGCGCCAGCAGCGCCTGCCGCACCACCAGGATGACCGGGACAGCCGCGGTCACCAGATAGGCGAGAGACACCAGGACGCTGGACGACACCGCCAGGACCGCGACCGTTCCCGCCGCACCGGCGAGAAGGGAGGCGGTGGAGCCGAGCCACAGTCCCGCGAGGAACAGCGGCAGCGGCGCCAGATAGCCCAGGATCAGCGCCCCGAACCCGCCGAACAAAACGGCGAGGTAGAAGAAAGCGCTGACCACGCCGACACCGATGGCAGCCGCCAGAGGGGCGGCCAGGGGCGAGGCCATGGGATTGCCTTTGCCTGTTGTCCGCTTCGGGTCCTTACTTCACCACGTAGGGAAGCAGGGCCAGGAAACGGGCGCGCTTGATGGCGCGGGCGAGCTCGCGCTGCTTCTTCGCGGAAACCGCGGTGATGCGGCTCGGCACGATCTTGCCACGCTCGGAGATGAAGCGGGACAGGAGCTTGACGTCCTTGTAGTCGATCGCCGGGGCGTTCGCGCCCGAGAACGGGCAGGTCTTGCGGCGGCGGAAGAACGGACGGCGGGGACCGCCACCGGTGCGGGCCGGAGCGCCCGAGGTCTGCTTGTCGGACATTTAGGCGTTCTCCCCTTCGGCAACGGTGGGCTCCTGGCGGCGCGGCGGGCGCGGGCCACGATCGTCGAAGCGGCGCGGGCCACGGTCGCCGCGATCGCCGCGGTCACCACGCTCGCCGCGGCTCTGCATCATCACCGACGGGTTGGCGTCCAGCGCATCGACGCGGACGGTCATGAAGCGCAGCACGTCCTCGTTGATGCCCATGTTGCGCTCCATCTCGAGGACGGCGGCGGCGGGGGCGTCAAGGTTGAACAGGGTGTAGTGACCCTTGCGGTTCTTCTTGATCTTGTAGGTGAGCGTCTTCAGACCCCAGTATTCGGTCTTGGCGACCTGGCCGCCGTTGTCGCGAATGATCTGGGCGAACTGCTCGCCGAGCTGCTCGGCCTGGGCGGCCGAGATGTCCTGGCGCGCGATCAGCACGCACTCGTAAAGAGCCATCGTACTCCCCATGGCTGTTCATGGTCCGGCGCTGCACCCCGTCCCCTATGGATGGAATCAGCCGCCCGGGCCTAGCCGGCGGCACGCGGGCCACCGGCAAGGAGTTATGAAGCGGCGCAGTATGCACAAAAGCCCTATCCCGGCAAGCGGAAACACGAGCCGCCGGGCGATTCCGCCGTCGCCGTCGTCGACGGGGCTTGGAAAGGCCCTGTTCTCCATTCGCCCTTGCATCGCAGCAATGAAAAAATGCGGGAAATGCAACAGAAAGGCACCAATTCCAGCCCTTCAACGTTGAGCATCGCTTGACTTGCCCGAAAGGCCGGGTATGACTGTCGCCGAATTCAACGGCAGCGCCGCGGGTGGCGCGCCTTTTTACTAGGGTTCCCAGACAGCATGACCAGGGCGTTCGTCTTTCCGGGCCAGGGCAGCCAAGCCGTCGGCATGGGCCGTGAGCTGGCCGAGGCGTTCGAGGTCGCGCGGCTCACCTTTGAAGAGGTGGATGACGCGCTGAACCAGCGCCTGTCCCGCCTGATGTTCGAAGGCCCCGAGGCGGACCTGACGCTGACCGAGAACGCCCAGCCGGCCCTGATGGCCGTCAGCGTCGCCGTTCTGCGGGTGCTGAAGGACCAGGGCGGGCTCGACCTGACCAGGCACGCGGCTTTCGTCGCCGGCCATTCCCTCGGCGAATATTCGGCGCTGTGCGCCGCCGGCGCCTTCACGCTGGCCGACACCGCGCGCTTGCTGAAACTGCGCGGCCAAGCCATGCAGAAGGCGGTGCCGGTCGGGCAGGGCGCCATGGCCGCCCTGCTGGGCGCCGAACTGGAGCAGGCCCAGGCCATCGCCGCCGACGCCGCCAAGACCCCCGCGGGGCAGGACGAGGTCTGCACCGTCGCGAACGACAACTCGTCGGGTCAGGTGGTGATTTCCGGTCATGCCGAAGCCATTGAGCGCGCCATCGTGATCGCGGCGGAGCGCGGGCTGAAGCGCACCGTGCGCCTGCCGGTCAGCGCGCCCTTCCATTGCCCGCTGATGCAGCCCGCCGCCGACGCCATGGCCGAAGCCTTGGCCAACGTGACGATCGGCGCGCCGGCGGTTCCGGTGGTTGCCAACGTGACCGCGTCCGCCGTGTCGGACCCCAACGAGATCCGCCGCCTTCTGGTCGAGCAGGTGACCGGCATGGTTCGCTGGCGCGAGAGTGTGCTCTATATGAAGGAGCAGGGCGTCGACACCCTGGTGGAACTCGGCTCCGGCAAGGTGCTGTCGGGTCTCGCCAAGCGCATCGACAAGGAATTGGCCGGCACCTCCGTTCAGGGCCCGGCCGACGTCGAATCGTTCCTGAAGACCCTGTGAGGCATTCCATGTTCGACCTGACCGGAAAGAAGGCGCTGGTCACCGGCGCCTCGGGTGGCATCGGGGCGCAGATCGCCCGCGCGCTGCACGCTCAGGGCGCCACCGTCGCCCTGTCCGGCACCCGCGTCGCCCCGTTGGAGGCGCTCGCCGCCGAGCTGGGCGAGCGCGCCCTGGTGGTGCCCGGCAACCTTGCCGACGCCGCCGGAACCGAGCAGCTCGCCAAGGACGCGGAGGCCGCCCTCGGCCAGATCGACATCCTGGTGAACAACGCCGGCCTGACCCGCGACCAGCTGGCCATGCGCATGAAGGACGACGATTGGCAGTCGGTGCTGGACGTCAACCTGACCGCCGCCTTCCGCCTGTCGCGCGCCGTGCTGCGCGGTATGATGAAGCGCCGCTGGGGCCGCATCATCGGCATCACCTCGATCGTCGGCGTCACCGGCAATCCCGGCCAGGCCAACTACGCCGCCTCCAAGGCCGGCATGATCGGCATGTCGAAGTCGCTGGCCGCGGAAGTCGCGTCGCGCGGCATCACCGTGAATTGCGTCGCGCCGGGTTTCATCACCACGGCGATGACCGACGCCCTGAATTCCGAGCAGAAGGACAAGCTGCTCACCGCCATTCCTTCCGGCCGCATGGGCGAGCCGGGGGAAATCGCCGCCGGAGTCGTGTACCTGGCGAGCGATGAGGCCGCCTATGTCACCGGCCAGACGCTGCACATCAACGGCGGCATGGCCATGATCTGAGGCGGATTCGCTGCCTGAACCACAGGTTCGGACCGGTTCCCGCGGGCGCTGGTCAAGGCTCTAAAAATGTGTTATCGGACGGGGCTTTTTGTGGCAGGAAGGCACGCAGCCGCGTGTTGAGCCGGCCGAATTCGCCCGAGCGGTCTCAAGGATTGGAAGGTCTTAAAAAATGAGCGATGTCGCCGAGCGCGTTAAGAAGATCGTTGTGGACCACCTCGGGGTCGAGGAGTCGAAGGTGACGGAGAACGCCTCCTTCATCGACGATCTCGGCGCCGACAGCCTCGACACGGTCGAGCTGGTTATGGCTTTCGAGGAGGAGTTCGGCTGCGAGATTCCGGACGACGCCGCCGAGAAGATTCTGACGGTGAAGGACGCCATCGACTTCATCAAGGCGAACGCCGCCGCCTGATCAGGCGTGGCGCAAGAAGGCCAGGCAGCTTTTCCAAAGTGGCCTGGCCGTCGCTGAGTTTTCCGAGGAAAGGTCAAGGAATACCCCATGAGACGTGTCGTCGTTACCGGCCTTGGTCTGGTCACGCCGCTCGGTGTCGGCCACAAGCTCAACTGGGAGCGTCTGACCGCCAGCCAATCGGGCATTCGCGCCATCACGGGTTTTGACGCCTCCGATCTGGCCTCGAAAGTTGCCGGGCAGGTTCCGCGCGGGGATGGCGACGGGTTGTTCAACCCCGATGCCTTCGTTCCGCCGAAGGACCAGCGGAAGATGGACGATTTCATCATCTTCGCCATCGCCGCCGCCCACGAAGCGATCAAGGATTCCGGCTGGGTTCCCCAGACCGAGGAGGAGCGCGAACTCACCGGTGTCATGGTGGGCTCGGGCATCGGCGGCCTGCCGGGCATCGCCGATGGTGCGGTCACCCTGGCCGAAAAGGGGCCGCGCCGCATCTCCCCCTTCTTCATTCCGGCCTGCCTCATCAATCTGGCGTCCGGCCACATCTCCATCCAGCACGGCTTCAAGGGCCCGAACCACGCGGTGGTCACGGCCTGCTCGACCGGCGCGCACGCCATCGGCGACGCTTCGCGCCTGATCATGCTGGGTGACGCGGATGTGATGGTCGCCGGCGGCACGGAAGCGGCGGTCAGCCGCCTGGGCGTCGGCGGTTTCGCCGCCATGCGCGCCCTGTCCACGAATTTCAACGACACGCCGGAGAAGGCGTCGCGTCCCTACGACAAGGACCGCGACGGCTTCGTGATCGGCGAGGGTGCCGGTGTCGTCGTCCTCGAAGAGCTGGAGCACGCCAAGAAGCGCGGCGCCCACATCTATGCCGAGGTGGTCGGCTATGGCATGTCCGGCGATGCCTACCACATCTCCGCCCCGGCGGAGGACGGCAACGGCGGTTTCCGCGCCATGCGCAACGCGCTGAAGCGGGCCGGAATGGAGCCGTCGGACATCGACTATGTCAACGCGCACGGCACGTCGACGCCGCTGGGCGACGAGATCGAGCTGGGCGCGGTGAAGCGGCTGTTCGGCGCGGCGATGGACAACGTCGCCATGTCCTCCACCAAGTCGGCCATCGGCCACCTGCTGGGGGCTGCCGGTGCGGTCGAAGCGATCTATTCGATCAAGGCGATCAACCACAGCTTGGTTCCGCCGACGCTGAACCTCGAAAATCCTTCGGACAGCTGCCTCGGCGTCAACCTCGTTCCGAAGGTTGCGCAGGAGCGCCGTGTGCGGGCCGCGCTGTCGAACTCCTTCGGCTTCGGCGGCACCAACGCCTCGCTGATCTTCAAGGATTTCGCCTGAACGGCGAAGCATCGCGGAGACCGCCGATGGGTTGGGGCCTCCGAATCGCGGCGGGGGCGTTGACCGTCCTCACCGCGGGCAGCGGCTTGGCGTTCTGGGGTGCCCTCCGCGTGATGGCCCCCGGACCCCTTGAGCATGCCGAGACGGTGGTCGTCCCGCGCGGCAGCGGGCTCGAAGCGATCGCGCTGACCTTGGAGGATGCGGGGGTCGTCGACTCTCCGATCCTCTTCCTGTTCGCCGCAAAGCTCCGGGGACCATTGAAAGCGGGCGAATACGCCTTCCCGGCGGGGATCAGCGTCGACGGTGTGCTGGAGATGCTGCGCCAGGGCAAGACCGTGGTTCGCCGCTTCACGGTGCCGGAGGGGCTGACCTCCGCCCAGGTGGTGGCCTTGCTCGACGCCGAACCGGCGCTATCCGGCGAGTTGAAAACGGTTCCGAAGAACGGAACCGTACTCCCTGAAACCTATCATTATTCTTACGGCGATTCGCGCTCGGCCCTGGTCGAGCGGATGCAGCATGCCATGACCCAGGCGCTGAACGACGCCTGGAAGAATCGTGGTCCGGACCTGCCTTACGAGACTCCGGAGCAGGCGCTGACCATGGCGTCCATCGTGGAGAAGGAGACCGGCGTCGCCGCTGAGCGCGCCAAGGTCGCTGGGGTCTTCGTCAACCGCCTGGAGACCGGCATGAAGCTCCAGTCGGACCCGACCGTGATCTACGCGCTGACCGATGGTAGCGGGGAGTTGGGGCGGGCCTTGACCCGGAATGACTGGAAATTCGAGTCGCCCTACAACACCTACGTCGCGGCTGGGCTTCCGCCGGGCCCGATCGCCAATCCGGGGCGGGCGTCCATCCAGGCGGCTTTGCACCCGGAAAAGCACGACTTCCTGTATTTCGTCGCCGATGGCACCGGCGGGCATGTCTTTGCGAAGACTTTGCCGGATCACAACCGGAACGTCGCCAAATGGCGCGAAGTGCAGCGCCGGCAGTCGGGTGGTGCGGGCAACGGGGACACGCCGCAGGATTAGCGGTCCCCTGTTCCCGAACGGAAGGCCGACCCGAACGCAACGCACTCGGTCAGGCGGCGTTCGACGCCACCATTTCGAGGGCGACGACACCGCCCAGGGCGCCGTAGCTCTTGCGGGCGGCCCGCATCTTCTCCAGCGATTCCATGAGGCTTTCCTCGGCGAAACCAGGGGCGAGTTGCGCCAACTCCTGTTCCGTCAAGGCGATGAAGGCGTCTAAAAGGCGCGCGTGGATGCGGCACGCCTGGCGGACTTCATCGGCGACCATCGGTGCTGGCATGGTAGGCTCCCAATCACGGAATAAAGAGAAACACGGTCCGTCCGTGCGAGAGAATTCTGTCGGCTTGTGGTTAATAGAGCATTAAATGCAATTCATCTTCCGGATAGGAAGAAGAGTTACCACTTCAGACGAAAATGACGAAATTTGGACGATTTCGATTTTGGTATGTGACAGAGATAAGCTGGCTTTTGTGACTTTCGAATATTCGGTTTTGATCGATCCGGCGGCCCGTCGTCCGAGATGGGCGAGGGGCCGCCGGGAATTCATCGACGGATTTCCTTATCCAGGTTCAGCTCCGCCTTGGCGCCCTGGATGCGGGCGCGGTAGACCAGCATAGCCTCCATGACCCGCTGGACGTAGTTGCGGGTCTCGTAGATCGGGATCAGCTCCAGCCAGTCCACGGCGTCGACGGCTTCGCCGCGCGGGTCGCCGTAGGTGTCGATCCATTGACGCACGCGGGTCGGACCGGCGTTGTAGGCGGCGATGGCCATGATGTAGGAGCCGTTGAAGCGGTCGATCATGTCCGCCAGATAGGTCGAGCCGAGCCGCACGTTGTAGTCCGGGTCGCTGATCAGCTTGGCGTTGTCATGCTTGACGCCCAGCTTGCCGGCGACCAGCTGCGCCGTTCCGGGCATGAGCTGCATCAGGCCACGCGCTCCGGCCGACGACACCACGCGGGTGTTGAAGGTGCTTTCCTGCCGGATAATGGCGTGCACCAGGGCGATCTCCGGAGCGGACGGGCGGCTCTCGATCATCGGGTAGCCGGCTTCCACCAGGAACACGTCGTTCTGGGCGGCGTCCTTCGCGGCGGCGACGGCGAGGTCGCGGCGCCCGACCTCACGGGCCAGCTTGGCGGCCAGCACGTAATCCGCCGGCTCCTTGGCGTCAAGGCTGATGCGGCGCAGGAAGGCGGTCACCCGCTCGTCGGTGTTGCCCTCGATCTCGGCCAGCAGCTTGGTCACTCGCACCACCTCCCGCCGCTCGAAGGCGGTGGCGTCGGCGTTGGAGACGCGCGGTTCTGCGGGCAGGGCAATGCGCCCGTTCCCGGCGTGGCGGGCGGCAAGCTGGCCGTAGAAGGTCGTGCCAAACTGGGCGGCCTTGGCGTACCAGTCCTTGGCCTGCGCCGTCTGGCCCAGCGCCTCGGCCGCGCGTCCGCACCAGTAGGCGCCGCGCGCCTTGCTGATCGGCGCGCCGACGGAGCGGTAGAGCTTGTGGAAGTGGTTGAAAGCGCTCGACGGATCATCAAGGAAGCGCAGCGCCAGGAAGCCGGCGAGGAATTCCGCCTCCGCGGCACCGTTGCCCTCGGTCTGCCCGTGCGCCGTCACCAGACGGTAGGCGAGGTTGTGGTCGCCGTTCACCATGGCGCGGCGGGCCAGGATGTGGCGCTCGGTCCACCAGGCCTGCGGGCGGCCCATGTCCTTGGGCGCCTGGACGATGATCTCCAGCGCCCCCGCGTCGTCGCCCTTGCGGCGGCGGTAGCGGGCGCGGTCGAACAGCAGGCCCGGATCGTTGCGCAGGGAGGCGGGAACGCGCGCCAAGGCGGCGTCGGCGTTCCTGGCGTCACTGTCCAGCGCAATCCGCGCCTCGATCAGCAGATCGTAGGCTTCGTCGAAGAAGGGCAGCATGCGCCGCACCGCGGCTTCCTGACGCTCCCACAGCAGGCGGTCGATGCGCGCCTTATGCTCCTGCGGACGCAGATGGGAGCGGTAGCGGGCGAGGAACTGCTCCTCGTCCGCGGAGGTGAAGTTCGCCTCCACCCAGCGGTCGCGCACCATCCGGACCGCCCGCTCGGCGTTGCCGGTCGCCAGCAGCGTGTCGGCGTGGCGCATGAAGCCTTCGTTGGACAGGGGCGGGTACTGCTTGAACCAAGCCAGCACCCGGTCCTCGTCCAGGTCGATGGGCATCGCCTTTTCCGCCTGACGGCGAAGCTGCGCTTGGTTGGGCCAGTCGCCGTTCTCGCGGATGAAGGCGGCAATCTCGTCGAAGCTGCCGCCGCCGGGAGTCGCCAGGGCCATCCAGCGGATCACCTTGGCCGGCAGCTTGTTTGAGGCCTGGGCGGCGATGCGCAGCGCCTCGTCGTGCCGGTCGTTGTCGGCGGCCTTGAAGGCCTGCCGGTAGACGGCGAGGTCCTGCGCCGTCAGGCTGGCCGCCCCGGCGGGCTGGGCCAGCACGATCAGCCCCAGCAGGGCGGCGGCAATGGCGGAACGGGTGGCATGTCGGATGATCATCCGGGCGCTCTTGCTCGGGGGAACGGGTGCGGCTAAGGTGCGCGACACTTTTCTTGTAGTCCGTCGGAGGTGGCAGGCATGTTGTACGGTTCCATCGTCGCTCTTTTGACCCCGTTTAAAAACGGGAAAGTGGACGAGGCCGCCTTCCAGTCCTTCGTCGAGTGGCAGGTTGCGCAGGGCACCCACGGTCTCGTGCCTTGCGGCACCACGGGCGAGTCGCCCACCCTCTCCCACGAGGAGCACAACCGGGTCGTCGAGCTGTGCATCGAGGCCGCGGGCGGGAAGGTTCCGGTCGTCGCCGGCACCGGGTCGAACTCCACCGAGGAGGCGATCTCGCTGACCCAGCACGCCAAGAAGGCCGGCGCCACCGCGGCGCTGGTCGTCACGCCCTATTACAACAAGCCGACGCAAGAAGGTCTGTACCAGCATTTCAAAGCGATCCATGACGCGGCGGATTTGCCGATCGTTATCTACAACATTCCCGGCCGCAGTGTCGTGGATATGTCGGTGGCAACGATGGCCCGCCTCGCCAAGCTGCCGAACATCATCGGCGTGAAGGACGCCACGGCCGATCTGGCCCGCCCGGTCCGCCTGCTGCAGGAGGTCGGTCCCGACTTCATCCAGCTCTCGGGCGAGGACGCGACGGCGCTGGCCTTCAACGCGCAGGGCGGTGTCGGCTGCATCTCGGTGACGGGGAACATCGCGCCGGCCCAGTGCGCCGCGATGCAGGACGCTTGGCGGAAGGGCGATCTCGCCACCGCCTACAAGTACCGCGACCTGCTGACCCCGCTGCACGATTCCATGTTCGTGGAGACGAGTCCGGCCCCGGTGAAATACGCCGCCAGCCTGCTCGGCAAGTCCTCGGACGAGGTCCGCCTGCCGATGGTCGCCGCGTCGGAGAGCACGCGGACCACGGTCCGCGACGCGATGAAGAAGGCCGGGCTGCTGTCCTAAGGGACGGCAGCACCCCGCCCCAGGGAAGGAGGATACGTGGCCGCCCGCGAGCCCGAACCAAGGCGCATGGCGGCACAGAACCGCCGCGCACGCTTCGACTATTTCATCGAAGACACCCTGGAGGCCGGTCTGATCCTGACCGGCACCGAGGTGAAGTCGTTGCGCGGTGGCCGTGCCAGCATCAACGAGGCGTACGCCGGCCTCAAGAACGGGGAACTGTACCTGTTCAACGCCTACATCCCGGAATACGGGCAGGCGGGACGCTGGCTTCAGCACGAGACCAAGCGCCCGCGCAAGATGTTGGTGCACCGCCGCGAGCTGAGCAAGCTCATGGGCGCCATCAAGCAAAAGGGGATCACGCTGATCCCGATGACCGTCTACTTCAACGACCGCGGCATCGCCAAGGTCGAGGTCGGCCTCGCCACTGGCAAGAAGAAGCATGACAAGCGCGAGTCCGAGAAGGAACGGTCGTGGCAGCGCGACAAGGCGCGCTTGATGCGCGACAAGGGTTGAGGAACCAGAGGATAAAGGGAAAGAGCCTGTGAGCCGACTGTCCAACCGCGCGACCGACCGCGATTCCGCCGTGGCCGGCGTCGCCGCGGAGGCCCTGGCCGACCGCCGCCCGCAGGGCCGCATCCTGGTGGCCGGCGACACCGACGGCGCCATGGAAGAGGCCCTGACCGAGGGCAGGGCGGAGGTCGTCTCCTGGCACCGTCTGGGGGTGGACGGCAAGCCGGCCACGCCCTGGCCGGCGGACGGCGCCTTCGACGGCGCGGTCCTGCGCCTGCCGCGCGGCTGGGCCGCCTTCGAAATGGCTCTGCACGCCCTGGCCGCCCGCCTGCCGGCGGGGGCGCCGCTGTGGATCGCCGGCAGCAACGACGAGGGCATCACCTCCGCGCCGAAGCGCTTCGACGGACTGGCGGAAGGCGTGGAGACGCTGACCATCAAGCGCCGCGCCCGCCTGCTGGAAACCCGCCGAACCAGCGATGCGGCCAAGGGCAATCTGGAGGATTGGCGGGAGACCGTCGCCCTGCCGCTGCCAGGGCGCGACGGGGCGCTGGATCTCGTGTCCTACCCCGGCCTGTTCGCCCATGGCCGTCTCGACACCGGCACGGAATGCCTGCTCCAGGTCCTGCCGGAGATCGCGGCCGGCACGGCCGTCCTGGACTTCGGCTGCGGCGCCGGGGTGATTGCGCGAGCGGTGCGCGAGCGCACGCCGGACGCCCGGTTGACCCTGCTGGACATCGACGCGGTGGCGCTGCACGCCGCCCGCCAGAACGTGCCGGACGCGGAATGCGTGCTGAGCGACGGCCTGACCGGGCTCGGCACGCGCGAACGCTTTGGACTGATCGTCTCTAACCCGCCGCTCCACCGCGGCAAGGACGAGGATTTCGGGATGCTGGAGGCGCTGGTCACCGGCACCAAGCAGTATCTGAAGCTGCGCGGCTCGCTGGTCGCGGTGACCCAGCGGACGGCGGGGGTGGGCAAGCTGTTCAAGACGGCCTTCGGCCATGCCGATCTGCTGCTGGAAACGCCGCAGTTCCAGGTGTGGAAGGGCACGCCGAAGTAATCAGCGACGATCGCCACGCAGGTCCGACGGGTTCGCGCCCGTAACGGCCCGAACCCGTCGGGCGAAGTGGGAGCGGGAGGTGTAGCCAACGGCCTCCGCCGCTTCCTGCACGGACAGCCGGTTCCTTTCCAGCAACCGACGGGCGTGAGCGACACGCTCCTCCGTCAGGATGCGCCGTACGGAGGCGTCTTCATCGGCAAGGCGTCGGCGCAAGGTCCCCGTGCTGAGGCCCATCTCGACAGCGACGCTCCTGGCTGTCCAAGGCTGGTCGGGATAGGCGCGGACCAATTGGCGGACCGCGTCGGCCGTGCCACCGGGCATTCCGTGTCCGAGCCACCACACACAGGCGTCCAGAAGGGCCAGCAGGACTTCCATGCAGCGGTGCTCGACGAGGCGTGGGCTGAGTGCGGCACCCGCGGCCAAGCCGGCGGCGGCGTGCTCCACCGCGCTGGCCAGAGCGGGCGTGAGGGGCACACGGAAGTCGCGCGGATGCTGCCGGGTGCCGACCCGTGCGGTGGGATGGGCGTCGAGAAGCCGCCGGACCATGTCCCCCGGGAATTCCAGGATCAAGGCGCGGTAATGCCCGGTCGCCACGCTCGGGGCGTTCACCACCGTGCCGATCCAACCGGGCGGCAGAAGCATCGCCGAACCCTTCGGAAACTGGTGGGTGCCGCGGGTGTCGGTGACCTCCTTGGCACCGTCGATCACCACGATCAAGGCCGTGCGTTCTATGCGGACATCCGTGATGCGTTCGTGGTCGCGGGCCACGAACGCCCACAGTTCGGGACGGTGCGGGCGATCGCCGGAGCCCGGTCGGAGATCGCGGGCGGCGTAGCGGGACAATGCAGGAAGGAGGTCCGGTCTCATGGCGGCGTCCAGTCTAGGAGGCGCCGGGACGCGCGGGCAAGGTCCGCAGCGCCCCATCTGCACGCTCATCGACCGTAACGCGCGGTCAGCGTGGCCTTTTCCAGGCGGTTGGCGTTCAGTAGAAAGCCGACCATGGCGCCCGACGAGTTCGCGTCGAGCGGAAGGCTGTCCGTCTTCAATGCATGGACGGTGAAGACGTAGCGGTGCGGTGGGTCGCCGACCGGCGGACAGGCACCGCCGTAGCCCGGCGTACCGAAGTCGGTGCGGCTTTGCAACGCTCCGGCCGGAAGCAATCCGGTGTCCGGATTTCCAGCCCCGGCCGAGAGCCGCAGGGTGGTGGCGGGAAGGTTAAAAACGATCCAATGCCACCAGCCGCTGCCTGTCGGCGCATCGGGGTCGTAGGCGGTGACAGCGAAGCTGCGCGTGCCGGCCGGTGCGTCCTTCCAGGCCAACGCTGGCGAGAGATTTTCCCCTGTGCAGCCGAAGCCGGCGAAGACATGCCGCTCGCCCAGAGGCGCCCCGTCCTTGATGTCAGGGCTGGTCAGCTCGAAAGCGGCGGCCGGGGCGGCGCCCATGGCAAGGATGGCGGCGAGCAGGAGAGCGGAACGATTGTGCATGAGGAAACTCCATCGGTCGGCGATGGCCACATGCTATAAAAGCGTCCGCACACCCGTGCGCCCGAACAGCTCAAAGACGAGCCCGAACGGCTCAGCCTTCCCTCAACCGCCGCGCCGCGTCCACGGCGCCGTAGGTCAGAATGGCGTCGCAGCCGGCGCGCTTGAAGCCGGTCAGGGTCTCCAGCAGGGCCTTGTCGTAATCAAGCCAGCCGTTCTGCGCAGCGGCGCGCAGCATCGCGTATTCGCCGGAGACGTGGTAGGCGAAGGTCGGAACCGCGAAGGTGTCTTTGACCCGGCGGATGACGTCGAGATAGGGCAGACCCGGCTTCACCATCACCATGTCCGCCCCTTCCTGCAGGTCGAGGGCGACCTCGTGCAGGGCCTCGTCGGTGTTGGCGGGGTTCATCTGGTAGGTCTTCTTGTCGCCCTTCAGGAAACCGCCGGAATTCACCGCGTCGCGGAACGGGCCGTAGAAGGCCGATGCGTATTTGGCGGCGTAGGAGCACAGCCGCACCAACTCATGCCCATGGCTGTCCAGCCGGTCGCGGATCAGGCCGATGCGGCCGTCCATCATGTCCGAAGGGGCGACGATGTCCACGCCGGCGTCGGCCTGCGACAGCGCCTGCCGGGCCAGAACCTCGACCGTCTCGTCGTTCTGGATGTAGCCGTCGCGCATCAGCCCGTCGTGGCCGTGGGTGGTGTAGGGGTCCAGCGCCACATCCCCCAGGATGCCGACATGCGGCACCGCGGCCTTCAGCGCACGGATGGCGCGGTTCATCAGGTTGTCGGGGCGGTAGGCCTCCGCCGCGTCCTCCGACTTGCCCTCGGCGCCCACGACCGGGAACAGGGCGACGCAGGGGATGCCGAGGTCGCCGGCCGCGGCCACCGCCTCGGTCAGCAGGTCGATGGTCAGACGTTCCACGCCGGGCATGGAGGCCACGGGCACCCGCTGGTTCTGCCCCTCGATGACGAAGACCGGCCAGATCAGGTCGTCCACGGTCAGGCGGTTTTCGGCGACGAGGCGGCGGGTCCAGGCGTCGGCGCGGTTGCGGCGCAGCCGGGTGCGCGGGAAGGACGCCGGGGACCGGAAATGCGAAGCGGACATGCGGGGACCTGATGTGCTCTTAAAACTTGCGGCGCGATCCTACGCCGCAAGGCCGCCGTGACTCAAGCCGCACCGCTCACAGGTCTGAATCCCGAGTCCTGCATCTCCATGACCCAGCGATGGCCGTCCTTGCGCCATTGCGAGACGAGGCCGCCGGTGAAGGCCGCCCCTTCCCAGGACCGCACCTCGAAGGTGACGCGCGGCGGTTCGATGGCGATGAGGTTGTAGGCGTTGGCCTCGTTGCGCAGCCGCGTGGAGGTTGCGGTGGAGGCCTGGGCGACCAGGATGGAGCGGGCCACCTGGGTGTGGTGGGTCATGATGTCGCCGGAATAGGCGCGGTGCAGGTGCCCGGCCAGCAGCAGGTCCACCCCGCAGCTTTCCAGCGCCGGCAGGGCCAGCTTGTGCCGCCCGACCAGCTTCGTCTTCGGCGCATCGGGCGGCGGCAGGAAGGGGTGGTGGGTAAACAGCACCTTGAAGACGGTGTCGGGCACCTCGCAGAACACCTCCCGCACGCGCTTGATCTGCGCCTTGTTCATGCGCCCTTCGGAGAAATCCGTGATGACCGAGCGCGCCGTGTTGATCCCCAGAACGGCGATTTCCGAATCGATGTGGAAGGGGCTGAGGTCTTTGGTGATGTAGCGCTTGTAGTTTCCGAACGGGTCGAGGAAGCGGCGCACCACGTTGTAGACCGGGATGTCATGGTTGCCCGGCACGACCAGATAGGGGAAGGGCAGCTTTTCCAGAAAGGCCCGCGCCTCCAGGAAATGGCGGGCCTTGGCGCGCTGGACCAGATCGCCGGAGATGACGATCAGGTCGGGCCGCGCCGCCGTCAGGTCGGCCAGCAGGCCGTCGACCACCAGCGGGTCGATCCGCCCGAAATGCAGATCCGAGATATGGGCGAGCTTCTTCACGACACCTCCCCGGCAGTCATTCCCGTCACGCGTCGTCCCCTTCGGGGGCCGCCTTGGGCAGCAGGATCTTCAGCGCCTTGTGACGGATGCGGTAGTTCAGCGGCGGCTCCATCTGCAGGATTTCACCATCGTTGACCATCTTCAGCCGCCGCCGCCGGCTGTGCACCGTCAGTTGCGTGGCCGTCAGCGTTTCCAACTCCTCATCCTGCTGCCAAGTTCCGAGCACGGTGCGCCCCATCAGCCGCAGCAGCCCCCAGGGGTCGCGTTGCCGCGCCACATAGACGCCGAGCTTGCCGGACGCGAGCGTGTTGCGGCGCAGGAGCATGCTGCCCGCCTCGCCGTCGAAGGGGTTGTTGGAAACCACCAGAATCGGAGTGCGCACGCGGCGCGGCCCCTCGCCCCAGTCGATCCGGACGTCGAGCAGGGGCAGGCGGCGGAAAGTGCGGACCATGGCGAGCGCCATTGCCGGCCATTTCAGCAGCCGGTGCCGCTTGCGCTTCTCCTCGCGCTCCTGAACCACCTGCGGGTAGAAGCCGAGGACGGAGCTGTTCAGGTAGACCTCGCCGTTCACCTCCGCCACGTCGATGCTGCTCACCTCCCCGGCGGCCAGGGCCTCGTACGCCTCGTCGAGGTCGAGCGGGGTCTTCAGGTCGCGCGCCAGCAGGTTCATGGTGCCGAGTGGCAGGATGCCCAGGATCTTGCCGGTGGGCAGGATCATGTTGACCGCGGTGTGGATGGTCCCGTCGCCGCCGCCCACGATCACCAGTTCCGCGTCGGAGTCGATGGCCTTGCGGATTTCCGACGCGCAGTCGGCCGGCTCCACCGCGGTCAGCGACACCTCCGCCCCGTGCCGCTCGAAGGCGCTGCGGATCGCCGCCACCGTGTCGTCGATCGGCTGGCCGGCCAGCGTTCCCGCGGACCGGTTGAGGATGATGGCCGTCTTGCGGCCCTCTCCCTCCTGACGTGACGCTTGCGCTGCTGAAGCTGCCATCATGGAACTGTCCCGCTCATGACTGTGGGTGCGGCAACGGCTGAGGCCGGGGCGGTGTTCCGCGACGCTGCGCTGCGAAACCGCGGTTTGACACGCCGCCCGCCGCCCGTATCATCGCCCGAAACCGATCAATTCGCCCCACAAACGAACAAATGGAAACGACCGGAACCATGAGCGACCCCGCCCAGACCCAGAACGCCCAGACCCAGAACGCCGAGATCCTGTTCGAACGCCGCGGCGCCATTGGGCTGGTGACGCTGAACCGCCCGAAGGCGCTGAACGCCCTGACGCTGGGCATGATCCGCCTGTTCGATCCGCAACTGCGCGCCTGGATCGCCGATCCCGCGGTCAAGGCCATCGTCGTGCAGGGCGCAGGCGAGAAGGCCTTCTGCGCCGGCGGCGACGTGGTGAACCTGTACGAGACGGGCAAGGCCGCCAAGGCGGGGCAGGGCGACGGCGCGTCCATCCGCGCCTTCTTCAGCGAGGAGTATGTCCTCAACCGCCTGATCCACACTTGCCCGAAGCCCTATGTGGCGCTGATCGACGGCATCAGCATGGGCGGCGGCGTCGGGCTGTCGGTGCACGGGTCGCATCGAATCGTGACGGAACGGACGATGTTCGCCATGCCGGAGACGGGCATCGGGCTCTATCCGGACGTCGGCGGCACCTACTTCCTGCCGCGCCTGCCCGGGCAGGTCGGCATCTGGCTGGGCCTGACCGGCGACCGTCTAAAGGCGGCCGACATGATCGAGGTCGGCGCTGCCGACGCCTTCATCCCCAGCGCCAAGCTGGAGTCCCTGATCGCCGAGCTGGCCGACGGCGTGCCGGCCGACGAGGTGGTCGCGCGCCATCGCGAGGAAGCCGGCGAACCGCCGGTCGCCGCCAACCGCGCGGCCATTGACCGTTGCTACGCCCACAACGCGGTGGAGGCCATCGTCGCCGCTCTTGAAGCAGAGGGCACGGAGTGGGCCACCGGCCAGCTCGCCACGCTGAAGCGGGTGTCGCCGACCAGCCTGAAGGTGACGCTGGAGGCGCTGCGCCGCGGCGCCAAGCTGGACTTCGACAGCTGCATGATCCAGGAGCTTCGCCTCAGCCTCGCTTTCCTTGCCCGCCATGATGTCTATGAAGGCATCCGCGCGGCGCTGGTGGACAAGGATCGGAATCCGCGTTGGTCGCCGGCCTCCCTTGCCGAAGTGACGGCTGAAGAGGTCGATGGTTACTTCGCCGAACCCGTTGGCGGGGATTTGCGCTTTACCGAATGAAGAGGCGCGCTCCCCTTTATTGCACTCAGGACGTGCAAGGATGCGGGCACATTCCGTGCGTTTCTGCGTTAGTATCGGGGAAATCCTTGCGGGACTTGTCTCAAACCTGACCGTTGTTGTGGCCTGACCGTTGTTGTCGGGGGTCGGATGGGACGGGTCGGCTTGCCGCCCGGTTTACCGGGCGGGAATGCCGCCGGGATGCCTGGATTCCAGGCATGTCCTGGCCCGCGATGGGGCTTGGCACGGCAGGACGGGGATATTCCGCAGGGCCAGGCTGTTCTACAACCCGGGCTGTGCTTTTGGGGCATTATTGAGGTGATTGCCGGACAATGATCGGTTAATCTCCCCTTAAGGACCCCGGAAAGGCCACAGGTCGGCCCATGTCCGGTACGAGCCAAAGGAGACCGCGGTGCGCAAACCCTATTATGAAAGCATCCTCTTGATCGAACGGCTTCACCGCCACTTTCTCGAGGTGCTGAAGACCGAGCTTGACCGGCTCGGTATCCAGGACATCAACAACGTTCAGAGCCTGATCCTCTACAACATCGGCGAAGACGAGATGACCGTCGGCGAGTTGACGGCGCGCGGCTACTATCTCGGCTCCAACGTGTCCTACAATGTGAAGAAGATGGTCGAGAACGGCTATCTCGGGCAGGAGCGTTCGCCGCACGACCGCCGGTCGGTGCGCGTCCGCCTTTCGGAAAAGGGCCTGGATCTCCGCGAGAAGATCAGCCGCATGTTCGAGCGCCATCTGACGGCGCTGGAGAAGGCCGGCTTCAGCGACGAGGAGCTGGTCAAGGCGAACGAGACGCTGCGCAAGCTCGAACGCTTCTGGTCCGCGTCACTCGACTACAGCGGCTTTCCGCTGACCTCGGCGGCCTGATCCACGACCGCCTGAGTCGTATCGGTACCGCGGTTTCCGGCTCCTGCGTCGAAAGAAAAAGGCACGCCTCCGGCCTCGAGTCCTGGGGCGTGCCGCGAGTCGGTGTGCGGCCCTGCGTGGCCGCTTTTTTCATGCCCGCGTTCCGGCCCTCCACAGACCTTTTTTGCCGGCGGTTCTGCCGCCCGGCCGTACTTTGTCACGTCTTCGATGCTTCCGGATGGACGGGATTGCGTTCTTTCCGTAAGCTGTACGTGTGACAGATTGCTGCTAACCTGAACCAAACAACAGGCGGTCTCGTGGAAGGCTGCTGAAAACAGGGAATGGGGAGGATATGGCAAGTGACGTCATTCTGGAGACGCGCGGACTGACCAAGGAATTCCGGGGCTTCGTCGCCGTCCGCGACGTCAGCCTGCGGGTGAAACGGGGGTCCATCCATGCGCTGATCGGTCCCAACGGGGCCGGAAAAACGACCGTTTTCAATCTGCTCACCAAGTTTCTTCAACCCAGCAATGGGAACATCCTGTTCAACGGGCGCGACATCACCGCGGTGAAGCCGGCGGACGTGGCGCGCCTGGGCATCATCCGCTCCTTCCAGATCTCGGCGGTGTTCCCGCATCTGTCGGTTCTGGAGAATGTGCGCGTCGGGCTGCAACGGCCGCTCGGCAATTCCTTCCACTTCTGGAAATCGGAATCGGTGCTCGACCGTCTGAACGGGAGGGCGATGGAGCTGCTGGAGGATGTCGGGCTCGCCGGCTACGCCCACCGGCCCGCGGCGGAGCTTCCCTATGGCCGCAAGCGGGCGCTGGAGATTGCCACGACGCTGGCCCTGGAGCCGGAAATGCTGCTGCTGGACGAGCCGATGGCCGGCATGGGGCACGAGGACATCGACCGCATCGCGGCGCTCATCAAGCGGGTCTCGGCCAACCGCACGATCCTGATGGTGGAGCACAACCTGTCCGTGGTTTCCAACCTGTCGGACTGGATCACCGTGCTGGCCCGCGGCGAGGTCCTGGCCGAGGGGCCTTACGCCGAGGTGTCGCGCCACCCGAAGGTCCGGGAAGCCTATATGGGGAGCGGTCATGCCTGACGGCGCAACGGTGAGGACGGCGATGCTGGAAGTCGCCGATCTCCAGGCTTTCTACGGCGAAAGCCACGTGCTGCACGGGGTGAACCTGGAGGTCCGCCAGGGGGAGGTGGTGACCCTGCTGGGCCGCAACGGCGCCGGCAAGACGACCACCATGCGCTCCATCATGGGCATCGTCGGCAAGCGCACCGGCGCCATCCGATTCCAGGGGCGGGAGCTGATCGGCATGGCGCCGCACAGGATTCCGCGCCTCGGCATCGGTTATGTGCCTGAGGAGCGCGGCATCTTCGCCTCGCTCAACGTCGAGGAAAACCTGACGCTGCCGCCCGTCGTGAAGGACGGCGGCATGACGGTCCAGCAGATCTACGAGCTGTTTCCCAACCTCCAGGGCCGGGGCTCGACCCAGGGCACCCGCCTGTCGGGCGGGGAACAGCAGATGCTGGCCATCGCGCGCATCCTGCGCACCGGCGCCACCATGATTCTGCTCGACGAACCGACGGAGGGTCTGGCCCCGGTGATCATCGAGCAGATCGGCGTGGCCGTCCGCAAGCTGAAGCAGCGCGGCTTCACCGTCCTGCTGGTGGAGCAGAATTTCCGCTTCGCCGCCACCATCGCCGACCGCCATTACATGATGGAGGAAGGTCATGTGGTGGACATGATCCCGAACAACCAGCTCGCCGCCAACATGGAGAAACTGCACACGTATCTGGGTGTCTGAATCAACAAGCAGAAACGTTCGAATTCGAACCGGGAGGAATGGAATGATTGCACGTCTGCTTGCCGGAGCGGCGCTTGCCGCGCTGGCTGTCGGTTCCGCGCAGGCCCAGCAGGGCAAGATCTCCGGCGACGTCGTGAAGATCGGCGTCCTCAACGACCGCTCCGGCCTCTACGCCGACCTCGGCGGCGAGGGCTCGGCGGTCGCCGTCCGCATGGCGGTGGAGGAGGTGGGCGGCAAGATTCTCGGCAAGCCGATCGAGGTCGTCTCGGCCGACCACCAGAACAAGCCGGACATCGGCTCCAACCTCTCCCGCGAATGGATCGACCGCGACGGGGTGGACGTCATCGTCGACGTGCCGAACTCCGGCGTCGCCCTGGCGGTGCAGGAGGTGACGCGCGAGAAGAAGACGATCTTCCTGATGCAGGGACCGGCGACCTCGCGCCTGACCGGCGACGCCTGTTCGCCCACCGGCTTCCACTGGGCCTACGACACCCGCGCGCTGGCCGTTGGAACCGGGCAGGCCATCGTGAAGGAGGGCGGCAAGAGCTGGTTCTTCCTGACCGCCGACTACGCCTTCGGCCACCAGCTCGAAACCGACACGGCGGCGCAGGTGAAGAAGGCCGGCGGCACAGTCGTGGGGGCGGTGCGCGCGCCGCTGAACACGGCGGACTTCTCCTCCTTCCTGCTGCAGGCGCAGTCGTCGGGCGCGCAGGTCATCGGCCTCGCCAACGCCGGCGGCGACACCATCACCTCGATCAAGCAGGCGTCGGAGTTCGGCCTGACGCAGAGCGGGCAGCAGAAGCTGGCCGGGCTGCTGATCTTCCTGTCGGACGTGCACGCGCTGGGGCTCCAGGTCGCCCAGGACCTCGTCCTGACCACCGGCTTCTACTGGGACATGGACGACGAGAAGCGCGCTTGGTCGGAGAAGTACAAGGCGAAGACCGGCAAGATGCCGACCATGGTGCAGGCCGGCAGCTACTCCTCGGTGAAGCACTACCTGAAGGCCATCGAGGCGGCGGGGACCGATGACGGGCCGACCGTCGCCGCCAAGATGAGGGAGATGCCGGTCAACGACATGTTTGCCAAGAACGGCAAGATCCTGCCGAACGGACGCATGGTCCACGACATGTATCTGGCCCGCGTGAAGAAGCCCAGCGAGTCCAAGGGGCCGTGGGATTATTACGAGATCATCCGCACCATCCCTGGTGACGAGGCCTTCGCCACCATGGCGGAAAGCGGCTGCAAGCTGCCGGGCTGATCCCCGCCCGCCCCGGCTCCCGTCCGCCGCCGCGTGCGGGGGCGGGAGCCGGGGCGGTCACCCGCCGCCCAAAACGGTCGGAAAACGGCCGGAGGCGAACCACCATGTCCACCATCTTCGGCATCCCGCCCCAGGCGCTGTTCGGTCAGCTTCTGCTGGGGCTGATCAACGGATCCTTCTACGCGCTGCTCAGCCTCGGGCTGGCGGTCATCTTCGGCATGCTCAACGTCATCAATTTCGCCCACGGCGCGCTCTACATGCTGGGGGCCTTCGTGGCGTGGCTGCTGCTGACCACGGCGGGGATCGGCTACTGGTGGGCGCTGCTGCTGGCGCCGCTGGTCGTCGGCGCCTTCGGCGTGCTGCTGGAAAAGACGCTGCTCAGCCGCCTGTACAAGCTCGACCATCTCTACGGGCTGCTGCTGACCTTCGGCCTCGCGCTGATCGTGGAGGGGGCGTTCCGCCATTTCTACGGCGTGTCGGGCCAGCCCTATCCCATTCCCGATCTGCTGCGCGGCGGGCAGAATCTGGGCTTCATGTTCCTGCCCAACTACCGCGGCTGGGTCGTCGTCGCCTCGCTGGTCGTCTGCCTCGCCACTTGGTACGCCATCGAGCGGACGAAGCTCGGTGCCTACCTGCGCGCCGCCACCGAGAATCCAGTTCTGGTCCAGGCCTTCGGCATCAATGTGCCGCTGATGATCACGGCCACCTACGGGTTCGGCGTCGCTCTGGCCGGGCTGGCCGGCGTTCTCGCCGCGCCGATCTATCAGGTGTCGCCGCTGATGGGATCCAACCTGATCATTGTCGTCTTCGCCGTCGTGGTGATCGGCGGCATGGGGTCGATTCTGGGGGCAGTGCTGACCGGTTACGGCCTGGGCCTGTTGGAAGGTCTGACGAAGGTGTTCTATCCGGAGGCGTCCAACATCGTCGTCTTCGTCATCATGGCCGTGGTGCTGCTGATCAAGCCCGCCGGCCTGTTCGGGCGGGAGAGGTGACCCATGGCGACCGAGATCCACGCCGCCCGCCGCGAAACCGCGGCCCCAGTGACCGGAAGACCGGCCATGCCGGGCCTGCTGGCGCTCGCCGTGCTGCTGCTCGTGCTGATCGCCGCGCCCTACGTGCTGTACCCCGTCTTCGTGATGAAGGTGCTGTGCTTCGCGCTGTTCGCCTGCGCCTTCAACCTGCTGATCGGCTTCGCCGGTCTGCTCAGCTTCGGCCACGCCGCTTTCTTCGGAGGGGCGGCCTACATCACCGCCCACACGGTGAAGGTCTGGGGGCTTCCGCCGGAACTCGGCATCCTGCTGGGTACCGCCTTTTCCGCGACACTCGGCTTGGCCTTCGGGGCGCTGGCAATCCGGCGGCAGGGCATCTACTTCGCCATGATCACGCTGGCGCTGTCGCAGATGGTCTTCTTCATGGCGCTCCAGCTCAAGTTCACCGGCGGCGAGGACGGCATCCAGGCGGTGCCGCGCGGCCATCTGTTCGGGGTGATCGACCTCAGCCAGTCGATGGCGATGTACTACACGGTGCTGGCGGTCTTCCTGTTCGGCTTCGCGGTGATCTGGCGCACCGTCCATTCGCCCTTCGGGCAGGTCCTGAAGGCGATCCGCGAGAATGAGCCGCGCGCCATCTCGCTCGGCTACCGCACCGACCATTACAAGCTGATGGCCTTCGTCCTGTCCGCCGCGCTGGCCGGTCTGGCGGGGGGCACCAAGGCGATCGTATTCCAGCTCGCCACGCTGACCGACGTGCAGTGGCAGATGTCCGGCGCGGTGGTGCTGATGACCCTGCTGGGCGGCATCGGAACGCTGTTCGGCCCGGTGGTCGGGGCGGCGCTGGTGGTGACGCTGGAGAATTATCTGGCGGCGAGCAACCTGCCGGTGCCGGTGGTGATCGGCGTCATCTTCGTCGCCTGCGTGCTGCTGTTCCGCCGCGGCATCGTCGGGGAGATCGCCTCCCGCTTCGGCGGAAAACGCCCGTGAGCCGGCTGAGAATTGCAGTTGTTCATTTGGGAGCACCGAATGGTTGAGACGGTCCATCCATTTTACGAGGATCATCGCGGCGCGATGGAGGCCGCCATGCGCCAACGCCTTGATCTTGCCGAAGCGATGTTGGGCGAGCACATTCACCCATCCAGCGTTGATGGGATCAAGCGGGAGGTGATGGACGAGTTCGCCATCGTGCTCACGCAAATGCCCTATGTCGGCGGTGCGGAGAGTCGCATGAGCGACTTCTTCATGCGTCTCCTCGGCTTCATGGCGATCAGCCGGGTGCTCCAGCGGCACGGCGTGCCGCTGTCCGTGATCGGCGAGATCGAGCGGGACACCTACAAAGCCCAATTGCTCACCGTGCCTGAAGCGGAGCGTCTCGCCTCGGGGCAACACTTCCTGTCGCCAGAGAATCAGGCGTTTTTGCGTGAGCAGGCGGAGAAAAGCCGTCAGGAGCAGTTTCCCGAGGATTTCGTCTACGACTTCGTCGAGCCGGGTCCGGGCGATGATTTCGAGTTCGGCATCAACTACAAAGCCTGCGGTTTCTGCAAATTCGCGGCCCGCCATGGCGACAAGGACATTCTGCCGAACATCTGCGGTCTCGATTTCGACGCCTACGCGACACGCGGCATCCATCTGGAACGAACGCAAACCTTGGCCGGCGGCGCCAGCCACTGCGATTTCCGCTTCTCGCGGCTCCGATCGGCCTGAGTGCCGGTTCCCGGAGGGGGCGATGGCGTCGCCACCCTCCGGGAACGGAACTCAAAGTCGCAGCGCTTCCTCCGCCGGCTGGTAACCCAGCCCCTGGGCGTCGGCGACCGCCTTGCAGGTGACTGCCCCGGCGTGGATGTTCAGCCCCGCCCGCAGATGCGGGTCGCGCGCCAGCGCCGCGCGGTACCCGCGGTCGGCGAGCGCCAGCGTGAAGGGCAGGGTGGCGTTGTTCAACGCGAAGGTCGAGGTGCGCGCGACCGCCCCCGGCATGTTGGCGACGCAGTAATGGACCACCCCGTCGACCAGATAGGTCGGCTCGGCGTGGGTGGTGGGGTGCGAGGTCTCGAAGCAGCCGCCCTGGTCGATGGCGACGTCCACCACCACGGCGCCCCGCCGCATCCGCTCGACCATCGCCTTGGTCACCAGCTTCGGCGCCTCGGCCCCCGGCACGAGGACCGCGCCGATGACGAGATCGGCGTCGAGCACATGCTCCTCGATCGTGTCGACCGTCGAATAGAGCGTCTGGAGCTTGGCGCCGAATTGCAGGTCCAGTTCCTTCAGGCGGGGCAGGGACTTGTCGATGACGACCACCTTCGCCTCCAGCCCCATGGCCATGCGGGCGGCGTTGGTCCCGACCACGCCGCCGCCCAGCACCACCACCTTGGCCGCCGGAACGCCGGGCACGCCACCGAGCAGGACGCCACGCCCGCCCTGCGCCTTCTCCAGGCAATGGGCACCGGCCTGGACCGACATGCGGCCGGCCACCTCGCTCATCGGCGCCAGGAGCGGCAGGCCGCCACGGGAGTCCGTCACCGTCTCGTATGCGATGGCGACGGCGCCGGAGTCCAGCAACTGCCTGGTCTGCTTCGGGTCGGGGGCGAGGTGCAGATAGGTGAACAGGATCTGCCCCCGGCGCAGCATCGCGCATTCCCGCGGCTGGGGCTCCTTCACCTTCACCACCATGTCCGCACGAGCGAAGACGGTTGCGGCGTCCGGTACGATTTCCGCCGCGGCGGCTTCATAATCCCCGTCGTCCAGCCCGATGGCGGCGCCGGCTCCCGCCTGCACCAGCACGCTGTGCCCGTGATGCGTCAGTTCACGGACCGAGGCCGGGGTCAGCCCGACGCGGTATTCATGGTTTTTGATTTCCGTCGGCACGCCGATGAGCATGGGCATCCTCCGCGGGTGGGCCGGTGCCGGACCAGGACGGGCAGCGCGCCGGCTCAAGGTTTCTTGCCTCAGAATTTGGGGTGTGCTCCGGCCATCCGCATCACACTTGCGGTGCCGCTCGATGATTTTCTTTGGATCAATTAAAACACTCCATGAAATTTGATGCAAAACTCTCTGCAATAAATCTTGGTGGATATTCCTCTGTATCCGCAAAAAAGTAGGTAAGGTTAGTTTTTAGAGTTGTGGAACTATTCTTCGCCACCATGGTATATGGATGCTTGTGTCGCACTGCACAAAAATCGCGGCACTCAAGAAAAATGGGGGGAGCGTCCGATTCGGACGGAACGAAACCAGGAGCAAGGCAGATGGCTTCAGAGAAGGACGCGCAGACCATCGCGCGCGACACCGCCGCCAAAGGCCGGAATGTTGCCGAGGACACCACCCGCCGCATGGCGGAAACCGCCGCGGAGACGACCCAGCGCGGTGCCGATACGGCCAGCGACATGATGGGAAAGGCGACCCAGGTGGCTGGCCAAGTCGCCGGCCAGACCTCCGATCAACTCAACCGCATGATGGGCCTGTCCGCACAAGCCCAAGGCGAGGTCGCTCAACAGGCCCGCGAAAACATGGACGTCATGACGCAGTGCGGGTCCGTGCTGATGGACGGGATGCAGTCCATCATGCGCGAATGGATGGGCTTCGCCCAGGAGGCCATGGCCCGCAACGCGGAAGGCATCAACGCGATGATGCGCAGCCGGTCGGTCCAGGACCTCTACGCCGCGCAGAGCAGCATGGTCAAAGACGAGATGGAACTTCTGCTGAACCGCAGCGTCAAGGTGTCGGAGCTGTCGGCGAAAACCGCGAACGACGCGGTGCGGCGGCTGAACGCGCGGGCCGAAGGGGCCGCGCGCCACATACGCCGCAGCGCCTGACGCTTCACCAAAGATCCATCCTGGCCTTGCGCCCCCGGACCGGCCGGTCCAGGGGCGTTCTTTTTTGCGCGTGTTCCGGTCACTTCGCGACGATGCGGCCCTCGACCTTCGGGGCGACCGTTTTCTTCGCCTCCACATAATCCATGACCATCGTCGCCATCAGCACAGCGCCGGAGGCATCCACCACCGTCCGGCCGCGGGCCAGCGCGGCGTAGCCGTCCCCGCCCTTCAGCATGTAATCGTTGGTCGCCACGCGGTAGGTCCGGGCGGGGTCGAGCGGCTGGCTGGCCACGGTCACGCCGGTCACGCGGGTGCCGGACGGCAGCTTCGGGTCGTAGGTGAAGGTCAGTCCCGACACCTGCGGAAACCGTCCGGCCTTGTCCTCCACCTTCGACACGCCATGCTCCAATGCGGCCAGCAGGTCGGCGCCGGACAACAGCGTCAGCACGGCGACGTTGCCGAAGGGCATTTCCGCGAAGATGTCCTTGCGGGTCAGCGAACTGCCCGCCGGGTGCAGCGTGTCGGCGCGGATGCCGCCGCCGTTGGTGATGGCGACGTCGGCCTTCAGTCCGTCGCGCAGCGCGTCGGCGATCAGATTGCCCATCGTCGTCTCCTGCGAGCGGACGACGTCCTTGCGGCTGTCCAGGTCGGTTTCCGTCCGCCCGATCACCCCGGCCAGCGTGGCGTCGAGCTGGTCGGTGTAGCGCTTGACCAACGCCCCGACCTCGGCATCCGGGGCCACCCCGGTGGTGGTGACGAAGCGCCAGCCGGCGGGAGCGACGGTGGTCACAGGCCCTTTTTCGGTCGCTTTGGTGCTGACCGCCAGATCGATGACGCCGAGATAATGGCCGTCCGCCCCGGCCTTCAGGATCAGGGTCGAGCCCTCGTAGACGCTGATCGGGTCGTGGTCGTGGCCGCCCAGCAGGAGGTCGATGCCCTTCACCTTGACGGCCAGATCACGGTCCTCCGCGATGGTCTGGTGGGTCAGCGCCACGACGACGTTCGCCCCCGCGTCGCGCAGCGCCTTCACCGCCAGGGTCGCGGCGGCCTGCACGTTGGTGAAGGTGGCCTCCGCCCCGCCGCTGGACAGGTGCGCGGTTTCCGGGGTCAGGACACCGAGGAAGCCGACCTTGACGTCGCCGACCGTCTTCGTCCAGGTGGCGACCGAACCGGGAAACGGTTGGCCGTCCGGTCCGGCGATGTTGGTGCCGACCCAGGGGAACTTCGATTCGGCGATGCGGGCCTTAAGCACCTCCGTGCCGAAGTCGAACTCGTGATTCCCGAAGCCGACGACGTTCACGCCCATGGCGTTGAACAGGTCGGGCATCTGCGCGCCCCGCGTCGTCCCGGAGAGCAGGGAAGGGGACAGGAAATCGCCACCCACCGTCGTCAGCGCGCCGGCGCTGCGTTCCCGCTCCGTCTTCAGCACCGTCATCAGGGGGGCAAAGCCGCCGCGGCCCTTCACCGGCGAAATCTCGTAGATGTCGTTGAAGTGCAGGAAGGTCACCGTGCCGTTCTGCGCGGCGGCGGAGGTCGGAAACAGCAGGGTCGCGGGGAACAGCAGGGTGCCGGCAAGGGCGACGGCCCCCGCCAGCGTGCGAATCCGGGTCAGCATCGATCTCGTCTCCCTGGGGAAGTTGAATGGCTTCCTTCGCGTCATCGCACTCTACGCCGTCCCGCGGCGTGGCGCATAGCCGCCTTGCACCGCTTGATTTCGCCGCCTCCGCCGTTCATGAACGGGGCATCCGCCCTGCGGACTAAGCTCCAACCGACGTGGCCCCTCCATGCGCATCCTGGTCGTTCAGAACAACCGAAACGCCCCCGCCGGACTCGTCGGGGACGCGCTGGCCGAGTTCGGGGCGACGCTGGTCACCGTCGCCGCGGACGAGGGGGAGGCGCTGCCCACCACGCCGGAGGGCTATCACGGGCTGCTGGTGCTGGGCGGACCGCAGGACGCCTGGAACGACGGACAGGGGCCGCACTTTCCGCAGGTCATGGAGCTGATCCGCGCCTTCGCGGCGGAGGAGCGCCCGGTGATGGGCATCTGCCTGGGGGCGCAGTTGGCCGCCCGCGCCTTCGGCGCCCGCGTCTATCGTCATTCGGTGGCGGAGATCGGCGTGGGCGCGGTCCGGCTGTTCAACGCCGCCTCGGACGATCCGCTGCTCGGCGGGCTGGCGCCGGAGCTGCACATGGTGCAGTGGCACTACGACACCTTCGAGTTTCCCGAAGGCGCCGTGCCGCTGGCCTGGAGCGAAGCCTGCATGCGTCAGGCCTTCCGGCTCGGCCGCAACCTCTACGCCTTCCAGTTCCACCCGGAGGCCGACGCCGCCATCGTCCGCGGCTGGGCGGAGAAGTTCGGCGTCGACTCACGGGAGCGCAATCGGGCCATCCTCGACGGGCTGGACGCCGCGCTGGAGCGGCACCTGCCCGCCGCCGAAGCGGTCGCCCGGACGATCTCCCGCCGCTGGCTGGATCTGGTGATCGAACGGGCCGCCTGAACCTTACCCGCGAAGCTCCGCCAGCAGTTCCGGCGTGTCCACGTCGTAGAGGATGCCGCCGTCCTCCACCGGCACTTCGATCACCTGATCGGCGTGGGTGGCCAGCAGGGTCTTGGCCCCGGCGTCGCCGGAGAGTTTTGCCATCTCCGTGAAGAAGCCGCGGTCCCACAGGACCGGGTTGCCGCGCTTGCCATGGACGGTCGGGACGCAGACGGTCCGGCCCTCCAGCGGGTTGTAGGCGGCGATCAGCCGGTCGATGGCCTGCGGCGTGACCCGCGGCATGTCGCCGAGGCAGACAACCACCCCATCCACATCCGCCGGCAGGGCGGCCAGCCCGGCGCGCAGCGAGGCGCTGAGCCCGTCGGTGAAGGACGGGTTGTGGACGATGGTCAGCGGGCGCCCGGCCAGCGGCGCGGACACCGCCTCGGCCATGTGGCCGGTCACCACCACCACCGGCTTGGCCTGCGAGGCCAGCACCGATTCGACCGTGCGGACGACCAGCGGCTCCCCACCGACATCGGCGAGCAGCTTGTTGCTGCCGCCCATCCGGCTCGACCGCCCGGCGGCCAGAACCAGCGCGGCGATGCGCGGCGCCCTCGGCGGCTCGACCGCGACGGCGCCGGAACGGGGCAGGGGCCGGCTGGGGATCTCGGCCAGCAGGCCGCCCACCCCCATACGCATGACGTCGGTCCGCGTCACCGGAATCCCCGCGGCGATGCGCTGGAGCACCCAGTCGAAGCCGTTCAGCTTGGGCGACCGCGCGCAGCCGGGCAGGCCGAGCACCGGAGTCTCGCCGATGCGGGCCAGCAGCAGCAGGTTGCCGGGATCGACCGGCATGCCGAAATGCTCGATCACACCGCCCGCCCGCTCGATGCCCGACGGCAGAACGTCGCGGCGGTCGGTGATGGCCGAGGCCCCGGCGATCAGCAGCAGGTCGACGCGCCCCGCCGCCGCGATGGCGTCGGCCAGAGCCGCCTCGCCGTGGTAGCAGCGCGAATCGCGAACCAGCCGCCCGCCCATCACCTCCAGGCGCTCCCGCGTGACCGAAACGGTTTTGTCGAGGACGCTGTCCTTCACGCCGGGCAGGCGGGTCTGGATCAATGCGGCGGTCAGGGGGCGGAAGGGGGCGACGCGCAGCGCCGGCATCCCGGCCGACGCCTCGACCTCCGCCCCCTCCACGGCGCCGCGGGGGGCGGCGAAGGGGATGATCTTGACCGTGGCGACCATCTGGCCGGGCTCGACCGCCGCGAAGGCGGGCAGGGTGGCGACCGTTACGCTTTCGTCGATGAGGTTCAGCGCGCATATCCGTTCGACATCCGGAACGAACAGGCCGCGCGATTCGGCGAACAGGTTGACGCGCCCGGTGAAGGCGGCCCCGATGGTGATCTCCTGCCCCTTCAAGGCGGCGGCGATGCGGGCCGCCGCCGCGTCCTCGCCCACGTCGTCAGGGCCGGGCTTGGCGACGGTCACCGTGGTGAGGCCGGCGTCGCGCAGCGCGGTCACGTCCTCGGCGCTGAGGACGCGGCCCTTCTTGAAGCTGACGGAGCCGCGGCGGACCGAATGCGCCAGGATGGCGCCCTCCAGCTCCCGCAGGGGCAGCGGGCCGAAAAACATGGTGATGAACTCCTGTCAGGCCGCGCCGGCCTTGCGCCGTACGGCGGTGATCTGGGCCATGACCGACAGGGCGATCTCCGCCGGGGTCACGGCGCCGATGTCCAGCCCGACCGGGGCGTGGATGCGCGCCAGCTCCGCGTCGGTCACGCCCTGCTCCTTCAACCGCTCCAGCCGCTTGGCATGGGTGCGCTTGCTGCCGAGCGAGCCGACGTAGAAGGCCGGGGAGCGCAGCGCCACCAGCAGCGCCGGGTCGTCCAGCTTGGGGTCGTGGGTCAGGGTCACCACGGCGGTGCGGTTATCGATCGTCAGGGCAGACAGCGCCTCGTCCGGCCAGGAATCGTGCAGGGAAACGCCGGGGAAACGCGATTCCGTGGCGAAGGAGCCGCGCGGGTCGATCACCGTGACGGCGTAGCCGGTCAGCGCGGCGAGGGGAGCCAATGCCTGGGCGATGTGCACGGCGCCGACCACCAGCAGGCGCAGCGGCGGGTTGTGGGTCTGGACGAACAGCTGGACGCCGTCCTCCTCCTCCTCCGGATCGCTGACGAGGCCGGAACGATCCTGGCGCAGCCTTTCCCGCACCTCTTCCAGAAGGTCGTCCTCCAGCCCGAAACCGCCGTGGACGGCGTCCTCGTAGACCAGCGTCTGCAGGCCGGTGCCGAGGTCGGTGACGAGGGCCACGGGACGCCCGGCCTTGCGGGCGGCCAGCAGCCGTTCGGTGATGTCGCGCTTCATTCCACGGCCTCGACATAGACCTGCACCCGGCCGCCGCAGGCCAGACCGACCTCCCAGGCCATCTCGTTGCTGACCCCGAAGGAGATCATCCGGGGCTCGCCGTCCTCCATGGTCTTGCGCGCCTCGTGCACCACGGCCCCCTCGATGCAGCCGCCGGAGACGGAGCCGATCATCGAGCCGGCGTCGTCCACCGCCATCTGGCTGCCCACCGGGCGGGGGGAGGACCCCCAGGTGGCGACCACCGTCGCCAGCGCGACCTTGCGGCCTTCCGCGCGCCAGCCCGCGGCCTGCTCCAGAATATCGTCCTTCATGCGGCCTCCTTCAGCCACTTGCGCAGGCTTTCGGCCCGTCGCGGCCCGTCGCGGTTCAACGCATCGGCGAGCCCGGCCAGACTGTTCAAGTTGTGGACCGGGCGGAAGTCGTCCACATGCGGCAACAAGGCCCGGATACCGCTGGATTTTGGTGCGAACCCCTCCCACCGCAAGAGCGGGTTCAGCCAGACCAGTCGGCGGCAGCTCTTGTGCAGCCGTTCGGCCTCCGCCGCAAGCCCTTCGCCGGCATCCCGGTCCAGCCCGTCGGTGATGAGCAGGACCACCGCGCCCTGGCCGAGGACCCGCCGCGCCCAGGTCCGGTTGAAGGCGTGCAGCGCCGTGCCAATGCGCGTCCCGCCCGACCAGTCGGCCACCGCCGCCGACACGGCGTCCAGCGCCACGTCCACGTCCTTGTGCCGCAGATGGCGGGTGATGTTGGTCAGGCGGGTTCCGAAGACGAAGCTGTGCACCCGGTCGCGGTCGTTGCTGAGCGCGTGCATGAAATGCAGCAGCATCCGCGAATAGCGCGTCATGGAGCCGGAGATGTCGCACAGCACGACCAGCGGCGGCGGCCGCGTGCGGCGGCTGCGCCGCGCCAGATCGGCGAGATCGCCGCCGGAGCGCAGCATCCGCCGCAGCGTCGCCCGCGGGTCCACGCGCGGCCCCCGCGGGTCGGGGCGGTGGCGGCGGGTCGTCACCTCGGCCACCGGCAGGGCGATGCGGGCGAGCATGCGCTTGGCCTCCGCCATCTCCGCCGCCGACATTTTCTCGAAGTCCTTCTCCTGCAACCGTTCCTGGGCCGAAACGGTGAAGGAAGCGTCCACCTCGATCTCCGACTTTTCCGGCCCCTCGGCCTCCGGCGCGGTGCCGCGCAGCGCGTCGGCGACGCGGCGGGACAGCGGGTCCTGGGTGTCCGGCGACTCCGTGCGGATGGTCGGCAGCATCATCCCCATCATCCGCTTCAGGATGTCGGGGTTGCGCCAGAAGACGTGGAAGGCCTGATCGAAGACCTCGCGCTGGTCGCGCCGGTTCACGAAGACGGCGTGCAGCGCCCAGTAGAAATCCGCCCGGTTGCCGATCCCCACCGCCTCCACCGCCTCAACGGCCTGGAGCAGCTTGCCCGGCCCGACCGGCAGCCCCGCCGCCCGCAGCGCGCGGGCGAAATGCATCAGGTTGATGGCGAGACCGCCTTGCATCGTCTTTTACCGCGCCGTGCTGGCGGCGAGTTCCGTCTTGACCTGGGCCAGGATGCGCGCGGCCTCGCTGCCCTGGATGCGGGCGATGTCGTCCTGGTACTTCAGCAGCGTGCCCAGCGTGTCATTGATGACCGAGGGTTCCAGCTCCAGCTGGTTCAGTTCCACCAGCGCCTGCGCCCAGTCCAGAGTCTCCGCAACGCCCGGCGCCTTGTAGAGGTCCATTCCGCGCAGGCTCTGCACCACGCCGACGACCTGGGCGGCCAGCCGCGCGTCGGCGTTCGGCGCCTTCACCGCCAGGATCGCGCGCTCGCGCTCGGCGTTGGGGTAATCGACCCAGTGGTAGAAGCAGCGCCGCTTCAGCGCGTCGTGAATCTCGCGGGTGCGGTTGGAGGTCAGGATGACGATGGGCGGCTCCGGCGCCGTGACCGTGCCGAACTCCGGAATCGAAACCTGGAAATCGGAGAGGATTTCGAGCAGGTAGGCTTCGAACGGCTCGTCGGTGCGGTCCAGCTCGTCGATCAGCAGGACGGGAGGACCGGCCAAGTCGGGCTCAAGCGCCTGGAGCAGCGGGCGCTTGATGAGGAAGCGTTCGGAAAAAAGGTCGGCTGCGAGCGCATCCCGGTCGCGGTCGCCCGACGCCTCGGCCAGCCGGATCTCCATCATCTGCCGGGCGTAGTTCCACTCGTAGACCGCCGCGGCGACGTCCAGCCCTTCGTAGCATTGCAACCGCAGCAGGCGCCGGCCCAGCGTGGCGGACAGCACCTTGGCGATCTCGGTCTTGCCGACCCCGGCCTCGCCCTCCAGGAACAGCGGGCGCCGCAGCTTCAACGCAAGGTACAGCGCCGTCGCCAGCGAGCGGTCGGCGACGTAGTTCCCCCGCCGCAGCAGGTCCAGCGTGTCATCGACGGAGGCGGGGAGGGTGTTGGGCATGGTGGAAGGGATGCCTTGCAGGGTGCGGTAGCCCTCTCCCGTCTGGGGAGAGGGTGGCCCGGAGGGCCTCTCGCGCTGGCCGAAGGCCAGCGCTGACGGCGGCAGGCGGATGCCATAGGCATCCGCTGAGAGCCGGTGAGGGGGGTGAACATGGCGGTACGTTCGGCAAAAGCACAACCCCCTCACCCTAACCCTCTCCCCAGAGGGGAGAGGGGACTTTCACAGTGAAGGGACTCTCACCCACACGCCTCGACCGCGCGCCGCGCCATCACCCGCACCAGATGGGCGCGGTAGTCGGCGCTGGCGTGGATGTCGGCGTTCAGCCCGTCCGCCGACACCGACGCGCCGTTCAGGGCGTCGGCGCGGAAGTCCTGGGCCAGCGCAGCCTCCATGTCGTCGGCCCGGAAGACGGACGGACCGGCGCCGGTCACCGCCACCCGCACCTCGCTGCCGAACACGGCCACGAAGACGCCGACGATGGCGTAGCGGCTGGCCGGGTTGCGGAACTTGGCGTAGGCGGCCTTGTCGGGCTTCTGGAAATGCACGGCGGTGACGATCTCACCGGGCTCCAGCGCCGTCTCGAACATGCCGGTGAAGAAGTCGTCGCCCGCGATCTCCCGCCGGTCGGTCCGCACCGTGGCCTTCAGCGCGACGACCGCGGCGGGGTAGTCGGCGGAGGGATCGGCGTTGCAGATCGACCCGCCGAGCGTGCCCATGTTGCGCACCTGCCGGTCGCCAATGCCCTCGGTGAGGCTGGCCAGTGCCGGGATGACGCGCTGCACGACGTCGGAATGGGCGACCTGGGCGTGGCGTGTGAAGGCGCCAACGGTCAGCCCGCCGGCCTCCTCCCGGATGCCCTGAAGCTCCGGAATCTGGCCGAGGTCGATCAGGTCGCTCGGTCGGGCGAGGCGCTGCTTGAGCGTCGGCAGGAGCGTCTGCCCGCCGCCCAGCAGCTTCGGGTCCTCGAACTGGCCGAGCAGGGTCACGGCGTCGGCGACGCTCTTGGGGCGGTGATAGGTGAAGGCGTACATGATGTCTCCTCCCTCTTACTCGGCCGCCTGGGCGGGGGTGTGGCGCCGGATCGCCTGCCAGACCCGCTCCGGGGTCGCCGGCATGTCGAGATGGGTGACGCCGTACTCGGACAGGGCGTGCACCACCGCGTTCATCACGGCGGCCGACGCGCCGATGGTGCCGGCCTCGCCGCAGCCCTTTACGCCCAGCGGGTTGTGGGTGCAGGGCTGGTCCTCATGGTAGCGCACCGTGAAGGACGGCACGTCGTCCGCCCGCGGCATACAGTAGTCCATGTAGGAGCCGGTGATGAGCTGCCCGGACTCCTCGTCGTAGACGCAGTTCTCGTAGAGCGCCTGCCCAATGCCCTGGACCAGCCCGCCATGGACCTGCCCCTCGACGATCAGCGGGTTGATGACGCGACCGAAATCGTCCACGGCGGCGAAGCTGACCACCTGGACCACGCCGGTGTCGGGATCGATCTCGACCTCGCAGACGTGGCAGCCGTTGGGGTAGGTGAAGTTCTTCGGGTCGTAGAAGGCTTGCTCGTCCAGCCCCGGCTCCAGCTCGTCGAGCGGGAAGTTGTGCGGGACGTAGGCCTGCAGGGCGATGTCGCCGATGGTCAGCGCCTTGTCGGTGCCCGCCACGACGAAGCGCCCGTCCTTCACCTCGATGTCGGCCTCCGCGGCCTCCAGCATGTGGGCGGCGATCTTCTTGGCCTTGCGCTCCACCTTGTCCATCGCCTTGACGATGGCCGACCCGCCGACCGCCAGGGAGCGGGAGCCGTAGGTGCCCATGCCGAAGGGGATCTTGCTGGTGTCGCCGTGGACGATCTCCACATTCTCGATGGGCACGCCGAAGCGCTCGGAGACGAGCTGCGCGAAGGTCGTCTCGTGCCCCTGCCCATGGCTGTGGGAGCCGGTGAAGACCGTCACGGAGCCGGTGGGGTGGAAGCGCACCTCCGCCGATTCGTACAGACCGGCCCGCGCGCCCAGCGCGCCCGCGACGTTGCTGGGGGCGATGCCGCAGGCCTCGATGTAGGTGGCGAAGCCGATGCCGCGCAGCTTGCCGCGCCGGGCGGATTCGGCCTTGCGCGCCGCGAAGCCGTCGTAATCGACCAGCGGCAGGGCGATGTCGAGATTCTTGGCGAAGTCGCCGGTGTCGTACTGGAGCGCCACCGGGGTCTGGTAGGGCATGGCGCTGGCCGGCACGAAGTTGCGGCGGCGCAACTCCGCCTTGTCGATTCCCGTCTCGGCGGCGGCGACCTCGACCAGCCGCTCGATCAGGTAGCAGGCCTCCGGACGTCCGGCGCCGCGGTAGGCGTCCACCGGCACGGTGTTGGTGAAGACCGCCTTGACCTCGGCGTAGATCGCCGGGGTCTTGTACTGGCCGGCAAGCAACGTGGCGTAGAGGTAGGTCGGGATCGAGGGCGCGAAGGTCGACAGATAGGCGCCCATGTTGGCGATGGTCGCGACGCGCAGCGCCAGGAAATTACCGTCCTTGTCCATCGCCAGCTCGGCGTGGCTGACATGGTCGCGGCCGTGGGCGTCGGTCAGGAAGCTCTCGGAGCGCTCGGCGGTCCACTTGACGGGGCGCCCGACCTTCTTCGCCGCCCAGGTGACGACGGCCTCCTCCCCGTAGTGGAAGATCTTGGAGCCGAAGCCACCGCCGACGTCGGGGGCGACGACGCGCAGCTTGTGCTCCGGGATGCCCAGCACGAAGGCGCCCATCAGCAGGCGGATGACGTGCGGATTCTGGCTGGTGGTGGTCAGCGTGTGCTCGCCGGTCGCCCGGTCGTATTCGCCGAGCGCCGCCCGCGGCTCCATGGCGTTGGGGACGAGCCGCTGGTTGACCAGATCGAGCTTGGCGATGTGGGCCGCCTGCGTGAAGGCGGCGTCCACCGCCGCCGCGTCGCCGAGATGCCAGTCGAAGCAGAGGTTGCCGCCGACGTCGTCATGGACCAGCGGCGCGCCACCCTCCAGCGCCTTCAGCGAAGTCACCGCCGCCGGCAGCTCCTCGTAATCGACCATGACCAGCTCGGCGGCGTCCTTCGCCTGCTCGCGCGTCTCGGCGATCACCACGGCGACGGCGTCGCCGACATAGCGCGCCCGGTCGCGGGCGATCGGGAAGTGCGGCGGCTCCTTCATCGGGGAGCCGTCCTTGGAATGGATCTGCCAGCCGCAGGGCAGGCTGCCGACCTTGTCGGCCTCCATATCGGCGCCGGTCAGCACGGCGATCACGCCGGGGGCCTGCATGGCCTCGGCCGCGTCGATCCCGGTGATGCGGGCGTGGGCGTAGGGGGACCGGACGAAGACCGCGTGGGTCTGGCCGGGCCGGTTGATGTCGTCGGTGTAGGTGCCGCGCCCGGTCAGGAAGCGCGCGTCCTCGCGCCGGCGCACGGAAGCGCCGATGCCGGTGGGGTTCGCCATCTTCGTGTTCCTCCCATGAGAGCCTTTGCCCGTTGTTATTCGGCGGCGGCCTTCATCGTGCCGCCCTGCATCGCCTCGGCCCCGGCCATCACCGCCTTGACGATGTTGTGGTAGCCGGTGCAGCGACAGATGTTGCCCTCCAGCCCTTCGCGGACCTCGTGCTCGCTGGGGGAGGGGTTGGCCGTCACCAGATCGACGGCGCTCATCACCATGCCCGGCGTGCAGAAGCCGCATTGCAGGCCGTGATGCTCGCGGAAGGCCGCCTGCATCGGGTGCAGCGTGCCGTCCGCCGCCGCCAGCCCCTCGATGGTGGTAACCGCGGCGCCGTCGGCCTGGGCCGCCAGCATGGTGCAGGATTTCACCGACCGCCCGTCGATGTGGACGACGCAGGCGCCGCACTGGCTGGTGTCGCAGCCGACATGGGTGCCGGTCAGGCCGAGCTGGTCACGGAGGAAGGTGACCAGCAGGGTCCGCTCCTCCACCTCGCGCGAGACCGCCTTTCCGTTGACGGTCATGGAAACGGTACACGGCATCCGCTGTCCTCCCATTGTTGGTGACGTTCTGTTGCCCCGACCTTCGCGACGCTTCTTTCGACGGTTCTTCCAGATCTGCGGGATAAAGTGTGGCGCAGGACCAACCGGAACAAGGATAGGGGGGCGCCGTCCTATCCGGTCAAGACGCCGTTCGGCCTCCTCCGAAGGGAGAGTGCTTGTGCCGAACCGCCGCGTTTCTTTCGGATCCTACGGACTGGCGGACCCACCGCCCGCAAGTTAGGATACCCAACAATCCGACGCAAACCAACGCGTCTTACGAACGATCCGCTACGGACAGTCTTTCGGGAGGATAGAAGAATGAAGCGTTTCCTGGCCGCGGTCGGCGTTTGCATGCTCACCGCGCTGCCGGCCCAGGCCGAGCAGTTCGTCACCGTCCTGACCGGCGGCACCAGCGGCGTCTATTACCCGTTGGGCGTGGCGCTGTCCGGCATCTACGGCAAGGCCATTCCGGGGGCGAAGGTCACCGTCCAGGCAACCAAGGCGTCGGTTGAGAACCTGAATCTCCTCCAGTCGGAGCGCGGCGAGATTGCCTTCTCGCTCGGCGACTCGCTGAGCGGCGCCTGGAAGGGCGACGAGGAGGCCGGCTTCAAGACCAAGCTGACCAAGCTGCGCACCGTCGCCGCCATCTACCCCAACTACATCCAGATCGTCGCCAGCAAGGATTCCGGCGTGAAGACGCTGGCCGACCTGAAGGGCAAGCGCGTGTCGGTGGGTGCGCCGAAGTCGGGGACGGAGCTGAACGCCCGCGCGATCTTCGCCGCCGCCGGATTGGGCTACAAGGACTTCGCCAAGACCGAGTATCTGCCCTTCGCCGAATCGGTGGACCTGATCAAGAACCGGCAGCTCGATGCGACCCTGATCTCCGCCGGCCTCGGCGTGGCGGCGATCAAGGATCTGGCCACCTCGCAAGAGATCACCATCGTGTCGATCCCGGCGGACGTGGTCCAGAAGGTGGGCGACTCCGCCTACATCGCGGAAACCATTCCGGCCAACAGCTACAGCGGACAGAGCGAGCCGGTGCCGACCGCGGCGGTGCGCAACCTGCTGGTCACCCACTCCGGCGTGTCGGACGACGCGGTTTACGCCATGACCAAGGCGATGTTCGAGAATCTCGACGCCATGGCCGCCGCCCACGCCGCCGCCAAGCAGATCAAGCTGGACGCCGGCGCGACCCAATCCCCGGTGCCGCTGCATCCGGGGGCGGAGAAGTTCTACAAGGAAAAGGGCCTGATGTAAGCGCGCCCCGTCGTCCCGGAACCCCCGTGCGATGAGCGCATCCTCCCAAGACGCGGACAACAGGATCCGCCAGGCCATCGACCGCGAGAATCCCTCGACGGTCGTGGCCTTCGAAGGCGTCGCCGGAAAGGCGGTCTTCGCCATCGCCGTCGCCTTCTCGCTGTTCCAGATCTGGACGGCGGCCTTCAACCCGCTGTCCAGCATGGTCGTCCGGTCGGTCCATGTCGGCTTCCTGCTGCTGATGACCTTCACCCTGTTCGGCTTCCGCTCGCACGGGGAACGGCGCAGCGTGCCCTGGTACGATTGGCTGCTGGGCCTGGGCGCCTTCGCGCTCGGCCTCTACCATTACGTGTTCGAGGTCGATCTCATCCAGCGGGCGGGCGATCCGAACACCACCGATTTGATCGTCGGCGCGATCACCATCGCGCTGGTGTTCGAGGGCGCCCGGCGGATCATGGGATGGGCGCTGCCGATCATCTGCGGCGTCTTCATCCCCTACGCGCTGTTCGGGCGGCATCTGCCCTTCGGGCTGGCCCACCGCGGCTACGACATCGATCAGGTCATCGACAATCTGTACCTGTCGACCGAGGGCATCTACGGCACGCCGACCTTCGTGTCGGCGACCTTCATCTTCCTGTTCATCCTGTTCGGCGCCTTCCTGGAGCGCGCCGGCATGATCAAGCTGTTCAACGACGTGTCGCTGGGCCTCGTCGGCCATGCCAAGGGCGGGCCTGCGAAGGTGGCGGTCATCTCCTCCGGCTTCATGGGGACGATCAACGGCTCGGGCGTGGCGAACGTGCTGACCACCGGCCAGTTCACCATTCCCCTGATGATGCGTTTCGGCTACCGGCCGGCCTTCGCCGGGGCGGTCGAGGCCACGGCCAGCATGGGCGGCCAGCTCATGCCGCCGGTCATGGGGGCGGCGGCCTTCATCATGGCCGAGACCATCGGCGTCCCCTTCAGCGACATCGCCATCGCCGCGGCGATCCCGGCGATCCTCTATTTCGGCAGCGCCTTCTGGATGGTCCATCTGGAGGCGGGCAAGCGCAACCTCGTCGGGTTGCCGAAGGACCAGTGCCCCAGCGTGTCGCGCGCGCTGATCGAGGGCTGGTACCTGATCCTGCCGCTGGCGGCGCTGGTCTACCTGCTGTTCTCCGGCTTCACGCCGCTGTTCGCCGGGGTGATCGGCATCGCGTCGACCATCGCGCTGATCCTCGGCACGAAGATCGTCGGCTCCATCGGGCCGATGGCCCTGCGCGTCGCCTTCTGGGTCGTGCTGGGCCTCGTCGCGGCGGCGCTGTGGCGGATGGGCTGGCGGACGGAGCATCTGGCCTTCGCCATCGTCGGACTGCTGATCATTCCCTGCCTGATCATCAAAGGCGGGCGTGAGACGCTGGCCATGCTGGTGAACAGCCTCGCCGACGGCGCCAAGAACGCGGTCGGGGTGGGCGTGGCCTGTGCGCTGGTCGGCGTGCTGATCGGGATCCTGACGCTGACCGGACTGGCCTCCAGCTTCGCCGGAACGATCGTCCAGCTTGCCGGCGGCAACCTGCTGGTCGCGCTGATCCTCACGATGCTGGCCTGCATCCTGCTGGGCACCGGACTGCCGACGACGGCCAATTACATCGTCACCGCGGCCATCGCGGCGCCGGCCTTGCTGCAGATGGGCGTTCCGCTGATCGTCTCGCACATGTTCGTCTTCTATTTCGGCATCATGGCCGACCTGACTCCGCCGGTGGCGCTGGCGGCGCTGGCCGCCTCGTCGATCTGCCGGGCCGGGCACATGGAGGTCGGCTGGATCGCCACGCGAATCGCCATGGCCGGCTATGTCGTGCCCTTCATGGCGGTCTATTCGCCCGCTCTGATGCTTCAGACCACGGAGCCGCTGGCGGTGGTGTACGTCCTGTTCAAGGCGCTGATCGCCATCGGCCTGTGGGGAGCGGCGACGATAGGATTTTTCTGGACGCCGCTGAAGGTGGTGGAGCGGGTGTTCGCGGCGGCGGCGGCCTTCCTGTTCGTCCTGGCGCTTCCGGTGACCGACGAGGCCGGGTTCGTTATGACGGCCGCCTTCCTGCTGTGGCAGCGCCACCGGCTGCGCCGTCTCGGGCGGAGCGGCGCACCAGCATGATGGCGGCGGCATGAGTGTGGCGTTGTGCCTGTCGGCGCTCGGCGGGGCGGTTCTGGCCGCCCTGCCGGGTTCCGCCTTCTCCCTGTCCTGGACCCATTCGGTCGAGAAAACCGAATGGCGGGAGGAGTGGCGCATCGAGAACGGGCGCCTCGCCCTCACCGAAGCCCGCGTGAAGGGCAGCGGCGCCGGGATGGAATCGCCGGCGGGTGCCCGCTTGGCCGATGGCTGGTGGGTCTGGACACCGGCGGTGCCGCCGCTGGAAAGGGTGATTCTGGCCGCCTCGTCCTTTACGCCTGACCACACGCTGTGCGTGGGCGGAGTGTGCCACCCCCTTCACGGCTGGATCGGTGGGCCGGTCCCGAGTCCCCTCGAACTCAAGCCCTGCCGTTAGAGAAACGTTATTCACGCACGGCCGATAAGGGATTTCCGAAGCGGCGTTCCGGCTTGGCTTAGCCCTTTCGGAGACGCATACTTCAGTAACTGATATTACAGATGAATGCGTGTTATGACCGACGCCCAACCCACCCGACATCGCCTCTCCCGTTCACTTGCCGCTCCCCTGGCCGCTCTGGCGGGCCTCGCCGCCGCTGGACTGCCAGGGCTGGCCCTGGCGGCGGAAGCGGCGGGGGCTCCGCATCTCGACGGGCGCGACCTGAACGTCTTCTGGGTGATTCCCTTCGTCGGGATTTTGCTGTCCATCGCCCTGATGCCGCTGCTGGCGCCGTCCTTCTGGCATCATCATTTCGGCAAGGTCGCCGCCGGCTGGGCCATCGCCTTTCTGCTGCCCTTCGCGCTGACCTTCGGGGCCGGCCTCGCCACCTACGAGCTGCTGCACACGCTGCTTCTCGAATACATCCCCTTCATCGTTCTGCTGACCGCCCTGTTCACGGTGGCGGGCGGCGTGCGGATCTGCGGTACTCTGGTGGGAACGCCACTGGCGAACACATTGGGGCTGGGGCTGGGCACGCTGCTGGCGAGCCTGATGGGGACGACCGGCGCCTCGATGCTGCTGATCCGCCCGCTGATCCGCGCCAACGAGCATCGGCGGCACAAGGTGCACACCGTCGTCTTCTTCATCTTCCTGGTGTCGAACGTCGGCGGCTCCCTGACGCCGCTGGGCGATCCGCCGCTGTTCCTGGGCTTCCTGAAGGGGGTCAGCTTCTTCTGGCCGACCCTGCACCTGTTCTGGCCGATGATGCTGGTGTCCGGCTGCCTGCTGGCGATCTACTTCGTGGTCGACCTCTATCTGCACACCAAGGACCCCGGCAAGCACCCGCTGATCGAGGGCGTGCATGAGCGGGAGCCGGTGCGGGTCGAAGGGGCCGTCAACCTGCTCCTCCTCGTCGCCATCGTCGGCGCGGTGCTGCTGAGCGGTGTCTGGCATCCGGGGGTGGGGGTGGAGATCTACCACATCCAGGTGCCGCTGGAGACGATCGTCAGCAACCTGCTGCTTCTCGGCATCACCGGCCTGTCGCTGAAGCTGACCAGTGCGCGCAGCCGCCGTCTGAATGCCTTCACCTGGGGCCCGATCCTGGAGGTGGCGAAGCTGTTCGCTGCGATCTTCCTGACCATCATCCCGGCCATCGCCATCCTGCGGGCGGGCACGGACGGGGCGCTGGGCGCCATCATTGCAGCGGTGAACCAGGACGGCCAGCCGGTGCCGGCGGCCTATTTCTGGGCGGCGGGCCTGCTGTCCAGCTTCCTCGACAACGCGCCGACCTATCTGATCTTCTTCAACACCGCCGGCGGCGACGCGCAGGTGTTGATGACCGACCTCGCCGTGACCCTGGCGGCCATTTCGGCGGGTGCGGTGTTCATGGGCGCCAACACCTACATCGGCAACGCACCGAACTTCATGGTCAAGGCCATCGCCGAGGAGCGCGGTGTGGCCATGCCGAGCTTCTTCGGCTACATGCTGTGGTCCTTCGGCATCCTGGTGCCGCTGTTCATCCTGGTGACCTGGGTGTTCTTCCTGTAGGTCTCCTTGCAACGCTGGCGGGCCGTGCCGAAGCACCGCCCGCCGGCATGCCCGGTCTCAATGGGACATCAGGACCGGGGTGGTGAGGCTCGACAACACCGTGCGCGTCGCCCCGCCCAGCACCATCTCGCGCAGACGGGAATGGCCGTAGGCCCCCATCACCAGCAGATCGCCGCCCAGGCTGCGATGACTGTCCAGAATGATCTCCCCGACATCGCCGCCCTGGAAAATGCTGGCTTGGTGCCGGCTGCGAACACCGTGGCGCTCCAGCCAGATCATCAGATCGCGGCCGCCGTCCAACGCATGGCCCGGCGGGTCGATGGTAACCACTGTGACCTGTTCCGCAGCCGTGAGGAAGGGCAGGGCGTTGCGCACGGCGCGCCCGGCTTCCCGCGTGTTCTTCCAGGCCACCACCACATGGCGGCCGATCTCCGTCCTGGGCGGGAAGTTGAAGGGAAGCACCAGGGTCGGGCAGGAGCTGGTCAACGGAAGGCGGTCCGGCACCTGGAGCATCACCCGATCACCGAGGTCGTCGCCGTGGCTCTGGCTCACGATGGCGAGGTCGGCATAGGCCGCACGGGCGGCCAGCAGCTCCACATGGTCCCCTTCGTCGACCGTCCAGGAATAGGAGCAGTCCTTCAGCGCCGACCGGACTTCCTGTTCGATCTGTCCGGCCTTCTCGTGGGCGATGGCCGTGGCCTCGGCGATGTAGGCGTAGGAGGCGGCGCGTCCGGTCACCGCTGGGGGCATCGACACCGGCGTGGCCACGAACAGCACCTCGACAAAAGCGGAGAAGCGCTTTGCGAGACCGACCGCGACCTCAAGCCGCTGGGTGTGGCGGTCGTCGTTCGACATGTGCAGCAGGATCGTCTTGATCGGCATGGTCTCGCTCGCAGGTTTCGAACCGGATAACCGGCCCTCCATAGGTAATGTTTGTTGAGCCAATCTGGCAACGCTCCGACTAACGGCTGGCGAGGCCGGTGCGCCCGCCCGTGCCGTGATCGGGAGTGAGGCCGGAGATTTCCAGAAGCAGCTTGCTCAGGATGGCGTCTGCGAAGGCTTCGAAGCTGACCGCGGGCACCAGGAAGGCGCCGGGGCCGCCGATCACATGCTCCTCGTAATAGCCATCAAGGTTCGTCGGCGCCGCCCCGCCCCAGGGATTGGGACGGTCGTTGAGGATCGGCAGGCCGTTGATGGTGATCCCGGCGGCCACCGCCTCGTCGCGCGCCCATTGCACGGGGCGGCCGCGGTTGTTGACCCCGTCGCCCGACACATCGATCACCCGCCGCGTCCCCTCGAAGCCGTTGTCGTTGAACAGACGGGCGCTGAAGTCGATGGCCGCGCTGATTGAGGTCCACTGCGCGCTGAGGGCCGGCGATTCGGCCACGGACGAGGCGAAGGCCTCGACGCTGCCCGGGTCGCTCAGCAGGGTCCAAGGTACGGTGATGCGCTGAAAGCTGTCGCCGGCCCATTCCACGTAGGTGACGGCGATGCGCCCGTAGGGACCGCCGCGGATCGCCGCCTGGATCTTCGGGTCGGTGAGGGCGGCGACATAACCTTCGCGCTGGAGGCGGCCTTCCTCCGCGTCCACGCTGCCGGACACGTCCACGGCCAGCACCAGTTCCAGATCGACCGGCGTATCGGCCAGGGCCCGCGCCTCCATTCCACCGGCCACGAGAACCGCGACGGCCACCCCCGCCAGACGCCACGCACCGTCCATGCCGTGCCTCCCCCGCGGATGTTTTCGCCGACCCCTCAAGAAAAGAGATCGCCGCGCGGCCACGACAAGGGGCCTTGTGCGTGAGACGTTGACGGACGGGCGTCGCCGCTCCACCTCTCCCCCCCATGCCGATCGATTTTCCGAACGAACTTCCGCCAGCGTTTCCCGCCCGCCCGCTGTTTCTCGGCAGCGAGATCTACCGGGGCTCCAGCTACGGCGCGAAGCACCCGCTGGCCATCCCGCGGGTGTCCACCGCCATCGACCTCAGCCGTGCCATGGGTTGGCTGCCCGATGCGGTCTACCGCGACAGCCCGCTGGCGACACCGGAGGAGCTTGCCCGCTTCCACGCCCCGGACTACATCGCCGCCCTGCACCGGGCCGAGTCCGACCAGCGCGTGGATGCCGCGACGGGAGAGCGCTTCAACCTCGGCCGGCTGGAAAATCCCGTCTTTCCGGAGATGTACCGCCGCCCCGCCATCAGCACCGGTGCCGCCATCCTGGCCGGGCGCCTGCTGGCGGAGGTGCCCGCCGGCATCGTCTACAGCCCGGCGAGCGGCACCCACCACGCCCGCGCGGGACGGGCCAGCGGTTTCTGCTACCTCAACGCCCCGGTGCTGGGCATCCTGGCCCTGCTCGATTCCGGGATCGAACGGGTGCTCTACGTGGACCTCGACGCCCACCATGGTGACGGGGTAGAGGACGCCTTTGCCGACGACGACCGTGTGCTGACGCTGTCGGTCCATGAGGATGGACGTTGGCCCTTCACCGGCAAAGCGGGGGATCGGCCCGGCGCGCTGGCCGTCAACCTGCCGGTCCCGCCGGAGTTCAACGACACGGAGATGGACTACCTTCTGGAGACGGTGATCCTGCCTGTGGGCCGGGCGTTCCGTCCCCAGGCGCTGGTCATCCAGACCGGGGCCGACGCGCTCGCCGAAGACCCGCTGAGCCGGTTGGAGCTGTCGAACGGCGTGCTGTGGCGGGCGGTGGGGGCGTTGATGGGGCTGGCGCCGCGCCTGATGGTGGTCGGAGGCGGCGGCTACAACCCCTGGTCCGTCGGGCGCTGCTGGGCCGGGATCTGGGCGGTGCTGAACGGCATTGACCCGGCGGTGCCGCCGACGCCGCAGGCGGAGAGCGTGCTGCGTGCGCTGTCCTGGTCGCGCGCAGCCGGACGCAACCCGCCGGAGCATTGGTTCACCACTCTTGCCGACGCGTCGCGTCCCGGCCCGCTGCGCGACGAGGTGCGTCGCGTTGCCGCTGCGGCAATCACGAAGATGGTCCGCACTGGATAATCTTTGGAAAGTTTTTCATTCGCGTAAGTCACGCAGTTGACGTATTGGGACGAATCGGAGAGCCTGTTTCGCGCGACCCGCGCTTTCCGCAGGCCATTCCGATGATTCACGCCATGCCGGAAGCCGGAGAGGGAGAGGGGCAGGCCGCCGATGTCCAACACCACCTTGCTCCTGCTGACCATCGCCGCGATGATGCTGGCCGCAGTGCCGGTCGCAATGATGCTGAAGCGTTTCCTGCCCGACTTTCTTCATCGTTCCGCAGGCATCGACCAGCTTGAGAACCGCATCTACGTCCTGCATTCGGAGATTCACGAGCTTCAGGACCGGCTGAACGGCAAGGTGCAGCGGCGCAACCAAACGTCCGCCGAGAAGCACCGCGCCGAAACCGAAAACCGCAAGATGGAGCGGGCAATCGCGGAAATCGCCCTCCAACCGCCCGTGTTCGTGCACGAGGTGGGCGATCCCCAGGCCGGCCTGTCGAAGTTCCTGGTGAATGTCGCCCAGGAGAAGGCCTCTTCCGGTGGCGACAAGTCCCAGGTCAACCCGATCTGGCGCTGTGCCAACGTGGCGGAGGTTTGGGCGTCCAACGCGGAGGAGGCCAAGCAGCTCGTCGAGGTGGCGTTCCCCTTCAAGATGGGCTTCACCAAGGCGTTCCAGAAGACGCAAGGTCGACTCATCCCCGCCCGAATCAAGGCGCCGGCATCATGATGATCAACTTTCTCATCATTCTGGGGATCATCGCCATCGGGGCGTGGCTGGGCAATGTGCTGCTCGCGGTCGATTCGCAGGTCGCGCAGAGCCGCAGCCGGATGCGCGCCGCCAAGGACACCATCGGTAAGCTGGAAGCAACGATCCGGCGGCTTCAGCACGAGGAGGAGCACGTCGTCAAGGAGATCGAGGAATGCATGGCCGACACGGTCGAGGCGCGCCGCAAGCAGTCGGACATCCAGCGGCGTCTGTCCGAGGCGCAGACCAAACAGCGGCCCCAACTCCTGATTCTGACCGACCGGCGCAATCCGAACGACAAGGAATGGCTGGTGACGGTCGTCAACACCCAGATCGGCGAGATCGATGCCCTGCACCCGCTGGCCGTCGAATGGGCGCGCGGGCGCGACTATCTGGTCTGGGCCGAGAGCGACCGGGAAGCCGGGGAGCGCGCCATCCGCCGCTTCAGCGCCCGCCCCGGCTACCAGATCAAGCAGGTCAAACCCTTGACCAAGGACATCTACACCACCGCCACCGACCGGACGGCGGCGTAACGCCGCCGAGGGAATGGGTCTGGAGAGACGCCGCTGGACAGGCGCCCGCCGCAGCGGCATCGTCCAAGCTCTTGAACGTCAAGGGATGGGTTGGTCGCGATGATCGGACGGGCTGTGCGTGGCCTCATGGGTGCGCTTCTGATGGGGGCCGCGATTCTGCTGTCGGCCCTGCCGGCGACGGCGCTGGAGAGCTTCGCGCGCTCCTCCCTGACCGTCGAGACGGCGAGCGGCGGCAAATACCGCTTCGATGTGGAACTGGCGGAAACCCCGGCGCAGCAGGCGCAGGGGCTGATGTTCCGTGAGACGATGGCCGCCGACGCCGGCATGCTGTTTACCTACGACCGCCCGCAGCCGGCCAGCTTCTGGATGAAGAACACGCTGATCCCGCTCGACATGATCTTCATCGGTGCCGACGGCCGCATCGTGAACATCCACGCCAACGCCGTGCCGCGGTCGCTGGACGCGGTGAACTCCGCCGGTCCGGTGAAGGGCATTTTGGAAATCAACGGCGGCATGAGTGCCCGTCTGGGCATCCGTCCGGGCGACCGCGTGGTGCATTCGGCCTTCGGCACCGCGAAGTGACGGCGCCGCGGCGCTAACGGGCCTCGTCGGGCAGCCCGAAGGCGCCCAGGACGAGCCGGGCGGCCTCCTCGGGCGGCGTGGTGCCGCCGCTCACCACGATGCAGGCACGCGGATGCAGCCATGCCCGCAAGGCACGCCGCACCCCGCCGTCGGGCGGCGGCTGGTCCTCCAGCACCGCCGCGGGCGTGCCCTGCCGCGCCAGCCGGACGGCGCCAAGGGCGACGAGTCCGGCGTCCCCTCCCACCCCGATGAGCCCGGCTGGCCGCCGCTCCGCAACGATCCGCGCAAGAGCGAGGACGGAAGTGCCGGTGTGGCGCTTGGCAAGGTCGATCTGGCCGATGCCGGGGTGCAGCGCCGCCCGCAACGGTCCACCTCCCATGGGGGCTATGACGTCGAGCCCATACCCTCGCCGCCGCAAGGCATCGGCCAGAGCCACGGCGGCGCCTCCGGCTGGGGTATCGTCCAGCCCGGACACGAAGACGGCGAGACGGGGCGGGGAGGAGATGATCACGGACGGGAGGCCGACGCGGTCGAAAGGGGCGGCATCATACGGAAGGTCCACCCTGCGGGATAGATGCGGCAGCGTCTTGCCGTCCGCGCAGGGTTCGTGTATTCCACTGCGCGACGTCGGGGCGTAGCGCAGTCTGGTCAGCGCGCCAGTTTTGGGTACTGGAGGCCCCCGGTTCGAATCCGGGCGCCCCGACCAACGAAATTCGAACGATGCACCACGCACGTATCAGAGGAGATGCCGCGTCATGAAGGTCCGGATCTACCAGCCGAGCAAAGCGGCCACTCAGTCCGGGCGTGCCAAGACGCATCGTTGGTTGCTCGAGTACGAAATCGAAACCCCGCGCCGTCCGGAGCCGCTGATGGGCTGGATCAGCTCCGGCGACACGCTAAACCAGGTGCGCATCGGTTTCGAGACGTCGGAGGAGGCGGTTGCCTTCGCCCAGCGCAAGGGCTGGGACTACACGGTCCAGGACGCGCCGGTGCGCCGCGTCCGTCCGCGCAACTACGCCGACAACTTCCGTATGGACCGTCCGCGATTCTGATCCGGACCGGGGCCCCATAGCTCAGTTGGATAGAGCAATCGCCTTCTAAGCGATAGGTCGCAGGTTCGAATCCTGCTGGGGTCGCCACCTTCCTTTGAAACACCATATCGTCCTGATCGAAGCGCGCCGCCTGCGGTTTCCCGCCAGTGGATGGGCCTCCGATTCCCAAACGGTCAACACAGTTATCCCCATATCCTTTTTGCCGTAGGCAAAGGGATTGCGAAGCCTTTGGTTGCGGTACGACACTGACGATTTGCAGTGTATCCAATGGTTTCGCCTTGCGATGACCATGCCCAATTTGGGGGCATGACGGCAAGCTGTCGCCACTCCAACAGGCTTGAGGACTCATCCACAAAGTTATCCACAGAAAATGGGGATAACCCGAAAGCGTCTGCGTGAGGCTGGGCTAAGGCGTTCTCATGCGCCACCGCCGTAACCATCTACCGCAAGGAACGGTCTCCGTGCCGGTGGCGTTTTACGGGGCGCTTGATCAATCCCACGCCGTTCGGCGTCAGTACGAGGTGATGTCTTGGTGGGTTGGGTCGTCAGAACGCTTCTGCTGTGCTTCGTGGTCGGATTGGTTCTGTCCTTTCTGGACATCAATCCGGCCAGCATCCTGACCAACAGCTGGGCCACCATCCAGGACATCGCCCGGCTCGCCGCGGACATGTTCCATTGGGCGCTGCCCTATATCCTGATCGGAGCGGTGATCGTCGTTCCGCTGTCCGTCATCGGAGCGGTCATGCGCTGGACCCGCACGCGGCACCGCCCGTAACGCAATTCCAATCTCCCCCACCCGCAAAAGAAAAAACCGGAGATCCAGTGGATCTCCGGTTAAGTGAATACAGGGAGGGTTAGAGACAAGGACTGTTTAACTGTTCAGACGCCCTGCTTCGTTGATCTGTATCAATCTGCGATAATTTTATCGATCCGCTGCAACCGGACCAGCTTTGACTTTGGACAAAAAAATAGCCGAGGGTTCCATTGGAACCCCCGGCATAGGCGAATACAGGGAGGGTTAGAGACAAGAGCTTTCTACCTCTTCCCGCCCCGGGCTACGTTGACATAGATCAAACACTTTTCGCATTGCAGCGAAGGTTTAGCGTCTTACTTATGCGTGTGTCCATAGAGAACCGAAGGATCGGTTTCAACGTCTTGAATGATGGCGAGCTTCCCATCACGCAGCGCGCGGTAGAAGCAGCTGCGCCGTCCGGTGTGGCAGGCCACGCCGTCCTGTTCCACGATCACCAGCAGGGTGTCGCCGTCGCAATCGACGCGGAAATCCTTCAGCCGCTGCATCTGGCCGGAGGTTTCGCCCTTGCGCCACAACCCCTTGCGGGACCGCGACCAATAGCAGACGCGCCCCGTGCGCAGCGTTTCCAGCACGGCCTCGCGGTTCATCCAGGCCATCATCAGGATCTCGCCGCTTCCTTCCGCCTGGGCGATGGCCGGGACCAGCCCGTCGGCGTTGAAGGCGATGGCGGCGATCACGTCATCGAACGAGGGCTCGATCGAGGCCCCGGGCGCGGTGGCGTCCGTCATGATGTTCCATCCTCGTGTGTGTGCGCTCTTCGGGACCCGGCGTTACAGGGCGGCCCTCAGGCGGGTGAAGGCTCCATCCAGGTCGCGGATGAGATCGTCCACATCCTCCAGACCGGCGTGCAGGCGCAGCATGGTGCCGGGATCGGTCCAGCGGGTCGCCGTGCGAATGGCGGCGGGGCGCGCCGGCAGGATCAGGCTCTCGAACCCGCCCCAGCTGTAACCCAGCCCAAACAGCTCCAGGGAATTCAGCATGGCCGACAGGGCCGGCTTCGGCACCGCGTTCATGACGACGGAGAACAGGCCGGATGAGCGACCAATGTCGCGCTTCCACAGCTCGTGGCCCGGGCACTCCGGGAAGGCCGGATGCAGGATGCGCGTGACCTCGGGTTGCTTCGACAGCCACTCGGCCAGGGCGAGCGCGCTTGCCTCGTGCTGCTTCAAACGGACGGACAAGGTGCGCAGGCCGCGCAGCCCCAGATAGATGTCGTCCGGGCCGGCGCAGGTGCCCGTCCGCGTGGCGGCCTTTTTCACGGCCAGCCATTGCGCCTCGTTGGCGCAGGAGATCACGCCCAGCATCGCGTCGGCGTGGCCGACGATGTACTTGGTGGCCGAGTGGATCGACACGTCCACCCCATGCCGCAGCGGCTGGAAGAAGAGGGGGGTGGCCCAGGTGTTGTCGATCATCACCGTGGCGCCCACTGTCTTGGCCGCGGCGGCAATGGCCGGAACGTCCTGTACCTCGAAGGTCAGGGAGCCCGGCGATTCGAGGAACACCACGCTGGTGTTCGGCTTCAGCAACGCTGTGATGCCCGTGCCGATGGTGGGATCGAAATACTCGACCTCCACGCCGTAGGGGACCAGCGTGTCGTTGGCGAATCGGCGGGTCGGACCGTAGGCGCTGTCGGTGATCAGGACATGGTCGCCCGTCTTGGTGAAGGCGAAGAACGCCGTTGCGATGGCGTTCAGGCCCGAGCCGGTGTTGACCGCACGATAGGCGCCCTCAAGCTCCGCCACCGCCTGCTCGAAGGCCATCGTGGTCGGAGTCCCGACGCGCCCGTAGTTGATGCTGTCGAAGGGGGTGCGGTCGCTCGCCTCCAGTTCCTCCAGCGTCGGGAAGAGCACCGTCGAGCAATGGTAGACCGGCGGATTCACGATTCCGTGATTCTCGCGCGGGCTGCGCCCGGCGTGTCCGAGGATCGTATCTTTTCGTGCGTCTTTCATGGGTCTTCCCGCAACAACAGTGATGGCGGTCGTATCCCGACATTCCAGGATGGACCCGGCCGCCAAAGATTCTTTTCCCTAAGCCTCTGTAAGGGATAACCAAGCCAAATGCACGGCTTAAGGATGATTCGACAAGCCGGATGCTGTTGGTGCACTCTTGTCACACGCGCGTGTCCGCCATGCGGGACGCGCAATGCATGAACCTAAGCGTAAAAACGCAAGAACAGGGTGGAGCTTAATATGAAATCGGGAATCCTCGCCGCTGCTGCCGCGGCCGTGGTGTTCGGCGCCGTCACCGGCGCCCAGGCCGGTCCGACGCTGGACGCCGTCAAGGGCCGCGGCTTCGTCCAGTGCGGCGTGAACGCCGGCCTTCCAGGCTTCGGCAACCCCGACAGCTCGGGCAACTGGACCGGTCTCGATGTCGATTATTGCCGCGCGGTCGCGGTTGCGCTGTTCAACGACCCGAACAAGGTCAAGTTCACCCCGCTGTCGGCCCAGCAGCGCTTCCCCGCCATCCAGTCGGGCGAGGTCGATCTGCTGTCGCGCAACACCACCGTCACGCTGACCCGCGACACCTCGGTCGGCCTGAACTTCGCCCCGGTCACCTATTATGACGGCCAGGGCTTCATGGTGAACAAGAAGCTCGGCGTGAAGAGCGCCAAGGAGCTGAACGGTGCCACCGTCTGCGTCCAGGCCGGCACCACCACCGAATTGAACCTCGCGGACTATTTCCGCACCAACAACATGTCCTACAACCCGGTCGTCATCGAGTCGAACGACGAGGTGAACGCTGCCTACTTCGCCGGCCGCTGCGACGTGCTGACGACGGACGCCTCCGGCCTGGCCGGCACCCGCGCCGGCGTGGCCCCGGTTCCGGACGACCACATCATCCTCCCGGAGATCATCTCCAAAGAGCCGCTGGCCCCCGCCGTCCGCCACGGTGACGACCAGTGGTTCGATGTGGTGAAGTGGACCGTCTACGCCACCATCCAGGCCGAAGAGATGGGCATCACGTCCAAGAACGTCGACGAGTTCGTGAACAGCAAGAACCCGGAGATCCAGCGCATCCTCGGCACCTCGCCGGGCATGGGCAAGGCGCTGGGGCTGGACGAGAAGTGGGCCTACAACATCATCAAGACCATGGGCAACTATGGTGAGATCTTCGAGCGCAACGTCGGCATGAAGACCCCGCTGAAGCTGGAGCGCGGCCTGAACGCGCTGTGGACCAACGGCGGTCTGCAGTACGCGATGCCGATCCGCTAAGGACGCAAAGGGGGACCGCGGACCACAGGGAGGCCCGCGGTCCTTCCTTTTTTGACGACGGGCGGGGCGGTTGCAGGGCGACAAGAATCAATGCCCGTGCCGCAGGCCCGTTTGGGAGACGATATACGTGGCGCAGGTTGCGGCGGACGTTCGGGAGGCGGCCGGCGCGCTTCTGCCATGCTGGTGAGGGGAGAGAACCGTGGCCAGCGAGACCCGGGACACCGCGCGCCCAAGCGCGCCTGGCGGTGTTTCATTTTCCCTCAGCGACCCGACGGTCCGTGCCGTGTTCTACCAGGTTCTGGTGGTCGGCATCGTCATCGCGGTCGGCTGGTTCCTTATCCACAACACGCTCGACAACCTGTCGAAGCGGTCCATCGCGACGGGATTCGGATTCCTGGACCGCGAGGCCTCCTTCGGCATCGGTGAGAGCCTGATCGACTACCACCCGCGGGACAGCTACGGCCGGGCCTTCCTGGTCGGCGTGCTGAACACGCTGAAGGTGTCGATCATCGGCGTCGTCCTGGCGACCGTGCTGGGCACGCTGATCGGCGTCGCCCGCCTGTCGAGCAATTGGCTGATCGCCAAGCTGGCCTCCACCTACGTGGAGATCGTCCGCAACATTCCGCCGCTGCTCCAGCTCTTCTTCTGGTACGCGCTGGTCTCGGAAAGCATGCCGCCGGTGCGGCAGGCGCTGAACCCGATACCCGGCGTGTTCCTGTCGCAGCGCGGCCTGTTCGTGCCGGTGCCCTCCGCCGACCCGGTGTGGGGCACGATGGGCTTCGCGCTCGCCATCGCGGTGATCGGCGTGATCTTCCTGCGGCGCTGGGCCAAGGCCCGGCAGGAGCGGACGGGCCAGCCCTTCCCGATCGGAACGGCGAGCCTCGGTCTGCTGATCGGCTTGCCGCTGATCGCCTACATCGCCGGCGGTGCGCCGACGGCGCTGGACGTGCCGAAGCTGCAGGGCTTCAACTTCGTCGGCGGCGTGGTCCTTACTCCGGAGTTCTTCGCGATTCTGGTCGGTCTGGTCGTCTACACAGCGGCCTTCATCGCCGAGGTGGTGCGCAGCGGCATCCTGGCGGTCAATTGGGGCCAGACGGAAGCCGCAAGGGCGCTCGGCATCGACAGCGGCAAGACGCTCCGGCTCGTCGTGCTGCCGCAGGCGCTGCGGGTGATCGTGCCGCCGCTGACCAGCCAGTATCTGAACCTGACCAAGAACAGCTCCCTGGCGCTCGCCATCGGCTACCCGGATCTGGTGTCGATCGCCAACACGACGCTGAACCAGACCGGTCAGGCGATCGAGGGCGTGGCGATGATCATGGGCACCTATCTGGTCATCAGCCTGGGCATCTCGATCTTCATGAACTGGTACAACAAGCGCATCGCGCTGGTGGAGCGCTGACGGCCATGACAGACAACGTCCATACCGCCAACGCCCCCACCGGTAGCATTCCCGACGAGCGTCCGCCGGCCAACACCGTCGGCCCCGTGGCGTGGCTGCGCAACAACCTGTTCAACACTTGGTACAACGCGCTCCTGACGATCCTGATCGCCTGGCTGCTGTTCAAGGCGATCCCGCCGCTTCTCGACTGGCTGATCTTCAGCGCCAACAGCTTCGGCACGCCGCCCCAGGTGTGCCGGCAGGAGGGTGGCGCTTGCTGGACCTTCGTCAGCGAGAAGCTGCGCTTCGTCATGTTCGGCACCTTTCCGTATGACGAGCAGTGGCGGCCGCTGATCACCATCGTGATTATCATCGCGCTGGTGCTGGCGAGCTGCGACCGCCGTTTCTGGAAGCCCTGGCTGGCCCTCGTCTGGATCGCCGGCCTGATCGCGGTGGGCGTGCTGATGTGGGGCGGCGTGCTTGGCCTGACCTACGTCGAGAACACGCTGTGGGGCGGCCTGCCGCTGACCCTGATGCTGTCGGTGGTCGGCCTGTCCGTGGCCTTCCCGGCGTCGGTCCTGCTGGCGCTGGGGCGGCGGTCGCAGCTTCCGGCCATCCGCGTCATCTCGGTGACCTACATCGAGCTGATCCGCGGCGTGCCGCTGATCAGCCTGCTGTTCATGGCGTCGGTGATGTTCCCGCTGTTCCTGCCGACCGGCGTGAACTTCGACAAGCTGCTGCGCGCCCAGATCGCCTTCATCATGTTCGCCGCCGCCTACATGGCGGAAGCGATCCGCGGCGGTCTCCAGGCCATCCCGAAGGGCCAGTACGAGGCGGCGGACGCGCTCGGCCTGAACTACTGGCAGGCGATGGGCAAGATCATCCTGCCGCAGGCGCTCGCCATCTCCATCCCACCGCTGGTGAACACCTTCATCAGCTTCTTCAAGGACACGTCGCTGGTCATCATCATCGGCCTCTACGACCTGCTGGGCACGGCCAAGGCGGCGTTGTCCGACCCGGCCTGGCGCGGCTTCTACCGCGAGGCCTATCTGTTCATCGGCGTGATCTACTGGGTGTTCTGCTTCTCGATGTCCAAATACAGCCAAAAGCTCGAACGCGACCTGCGTCGCGGTCACCGTCGCTGAGGGAGAGGGAAAAGAGATGACCATGACCCAAACCGCCGGCGCCGCGCGCAGCTTCCCCCAGGGGGAGCCGATCATCCAGTGCCAGGGCGTGCACAAGTGGTACGGCGAGTTCCACGTCCTGAAGAACATCGACCTGTCGGTCGCCAAGGGGGAGCGGATCGTCATCTGCGGCCCGTCGGGATCCGGCAAGTCGACCATGATTCGTTGCCTGAACCGGCTGGAGGAGCACCAGAAGGGCTCCATCGTCGTTGACGGCATCGAGCTGACCGGCAACCTGAAGAACATCGAGCTGGTCCGCCGCGAAGTCGGCATGGTGTTCCAGCACTTCAACCTGTTCCCGCACCTGACCGTGCTGGAGAACTGCACGCTCGCCCCCATCTGGGTCCGCAAGAAGCCGAAGGCCGAGGCGGAGGAGATGGCGATGCGCTACCTGAAGCGGGTGCGCATTGCCGAGCAGGCGTACAAGTATCCCGGCCAGCTCTCCGGCGGCCAGCAGCAGCGCGTGGCGATCGCCCGCTCGCTGTGCATGAGCCCGAAGGTCATGCTGTTCGACGAGCCGACCTCCGCGCTGGACCCCGAGATGGTCAAGGAGGTGCTGGACGTCATGATCGGTCTGGCCGAGGACGGCATGACCATGCTCTGCGTCACGCACGAGATGGGCTTCGCCAAGTCGGTCGCCGACCGCGTCATCTTCATGGACCGCGGTGAGATCGTTGAGCAGAACACGCCCAACGAGTTCTTCAACCACCCGCAGTCGGACCGGACGAAGCTGTTCCTCAGCCAGATCCTGAACCACTGATGCTCACAACCGCGCCGGAACGGCTTGTTCCGGCGCGGTAAACCGGCGCAACCCGCAAGGAACCGCTGGCGGGTTGCCCCGGTTTCGGGTTGAATGCAGTCCGTTCGTGCTGTTTGCCGCTGTGCACAACGGAGCCTGCCTGATGGAGCTGCTGAGTCCCCGTCCCGGAATTGGCCAGATCAAGCCCTACCGTCCCGCAAGACCACCGGAGGACGGCGCCGCATGGGTCGATCTGTCGCTGACGGTCAATCCGCTGGGACCCGGCAAGAAGGCGCTCACCGCCTACCGCCACATGGCGGCGCAGATCCACCGCTATCCCGACTGGTCGCAGGACCGCCTGCGCCACGCCATCGCCCGGCGTTACGATCTGGACGCCGGCCACATCACCTGCGCCAACGGCTCCGACGAGATGATCCACCTCGTGACCCAGGCCTTCGCCGGGCCGGGAGACGAGGTGCTGTGCCACGAGCACGGGTACCGCGGCTTCATGAAGGCGATCCGCGCCGCCGGCGCGACTCCGGTCATCGCCGCGGAACGCGATCTGGTCGTCGATGTCGAGGCGATGATCGACCGGGCGAACGAGAGGACGAAGCTCTGCTTCCTCGCCAACCCGAACAACCCCACCGGCACCTACATCCCGTCGGAGATGGTCCTGCGGCTGCGCGCCGGCCTGCCATCGCACACGCTGCTGGTGCTCGATTCGGCCTACGCCGACTATTGCCGCCGCGACAACTACAGCGACGGGACGGCGATCGTCGAGAACTCCGACAACGTGCTGATGGTGCGCACCTTCTCCAAGCTGCACGGGCTGGCCGGGCTGCGTGTCGGCTGGGCCTACGGCCCGGCGGGGGTGATCGAGGCGGTCAATCAGACGCGCGGCCCCTTCAACGTCGGGATTGCCGCCCAGGCCGCGGCGGAGGCCGCCGTCGGCGACACCGAGCATGAGGAGGCGACTTTCGCCCACAACAGTGCGTGGCTGCCCTGGCTGAGCCACGAGCTGGAGCAGCTCGGCGTGCGCGTCTATCCCAGCGTCTGCAACTTCATCCTGGCGCGCATCCCGACCGACCCGTCGCTCGGCGTCCAGGCGGTGCTCGACCATCTAGCGCGCCGCGGCATCCTGGTGAAGCCCACCCTGGATTACGGTCTGGCCGACTGCCTGCGCATCACGGTCGGGCGGGAGGACGAAAACCGGGCTCTGGTCGCGGCTCTGGGAGAGATACTGAGCTGACCGCCGGCTCCGCATCTGGAACCGGTTCGGGGATAGGGTCCGGATGCCGGGCGTGCTCGCGGGCGAAGATGAACAACCCGGAGCCGACGACGATCACGATGCCGACCAGCGACAGCAGGTCCGGCCACTCGTCGAAGAAGATCGCCCCGATGGCCAGCGCCCACAGGATCTGGCTGTATTGGGCCGCCCCCACCCGGTCGGCCGGGGCAAAGGCGGCGGCCAGGGTGAACAGGGCCTGGGCGGCGAAGGTCGTGGTGGCGAAGCCCACCGTCAGAATCCATTGCTCGCGCGTCGGCCACTCGAATCCGGGGATCATCAGCAGGCCGGACGCGACGGCGGTCGACAGGAACACCGTCCCGATCAGGGTAAAGCGCTTCTCGGAATGCCCGATCATCCGCCCGGTGATGACCACCACGGCGGAGCTGAAGGCGCAGCCCAGCGCCGCGAAATGGCCGGGCAGCAGCTCTCGGAAGCCGGGGCGGGCGACGATCAGCACGCCGATGAAGGCCGCCCCGATGGCCAGCCGCCGGCGCCAGCGCACCGGCTCCTTCAGCACAACGATCGACAGCAGCGTCACCAAACTGGGCATCAGGAAGATCATCGCGAAGGCTTCCGCGAAGGGAAGGCTGCGGAACGACATGACGCTGAGCGGGGTGGAGGCCGCCACGAAGACCAGCCGCACCGTCATCAGCCAGGGCCTGTTCCAGCGCAGCAGGTCGCGGACCCGGTCGCCTTTGGTCATGAAGACCGGGGAGAGCAGCAACGGCAGGATGTAGGCGAAGAAGGTGACCTCGAAGGGGTCCAGCCCATGCCCGATCGCCTTCACCAGCGCATCGCCCCAGGCGAAGAAGGCGAAGGCCAGGAACGCGAACAGAATGCCCTTCGTCATGGCGTCGGTGTCCTGGCGTTCGGAGCGGCGGAGAGCGGGCCGGGTCGGCCCGTCACTCGTTGATCGGAATGTGCGGGGCCGAGGTCCGCGGCAGCCAGCCGAGGAGGCGCGGATCGCGGATCTCGCGGGTCACATGCCGGATGGGAATGAACCCCATCGATTGGTAAAGCGGCAGCGCCTTCGGATGGTCGAAGGTGCAGGTGTTGACGAGAAGCCTCTTCGTCCCGCCCTGCCAGGCCAGCCGGATCGCCGTGTCGAGCAGCCAGGGGCCGAGCTTCAGGCCGATGAAGTCGGGGATCAGCCCGAAATAGGCCAGATCGGTGTCCTCCTCCCGCCGGTCGATCTCGGCGTAGCCGGCGGGCGTGCCGTTCACGTAGAGGACCCAGATCTCGACCCGCGGGTCGGTGACGACGCGTCCCAACTCCGGCATCGGCATGCGCCGCCGCTCGTGCCACAGCCAGGGCTCGCCCACCGTGTCGTAGAGATAGCGGTAGTAGGAGGCGGTCGGCGGGTTGGCCCGCACCAGCGCCACGTCACCCGCCGGGCGGGGCAGGGGCGCGTGGGCCGGCGGCGCCGTCATCTCCAGATAGGTGACGATGACGGACAGACAGCCGGGCGGCACCGGCGCTGCGATCTGGGAATAGGGCAGGGACGTCCGGGGAGGAGGCGTCAGGGAGAATCGGTCTTCAGCCATTTCTGCATCACGGTAACGGGACCGGTGGCATAGCCCAGCCGCTCATAGAACGCCACCACGGCGTGGTTCGTCGCGCGCACCATGAGTTGCGCCTTGGGCATGCCTGCCTCCACAAGCCAGCCCTCCGCCGCCCGGACCATTGCCCGACCGTGCCCGTGCCCGCGGCACTCTGGATCGACCGCCAGATAGTAGAACCAGCCGCGGTGACCGTCATGCCCCACCATGACGGACGCCACGGTCCGGTCACCCGTCCGGCCGATCAGGATCGTGGCGTTCGGCTTCGACACGGCGAGCGCGATGTCGGCCACCGGGTCGTTCCACGGCACCACGAGGTTGCAGGCGGTCCACAGCGCCACCACGGCGTCGCGGTCCGCCGCCTCGTAATGGCGGATGCTCAGCGCGTCGCTCACCGTGTCACCGGCTTGTTCTCCAGGGGGCCGGTTTCCAGCGGAAGGTCGCTGCGCAGCCCCCATTCCGCCCAGGACCCGTCATAGACGGCCACGTCCTCCTTCCCGGCCGCGGCCAGCCCGAGCGCCAGAACGCAGGCGGTCACGCCGCTGCCGCAGGAGGCGACGATGGGACGCTCCAGATCGAGACCGGCGCCCTTCGCCCGCTCCGCGATGGCTTCGGGCGGCAGCAGGGTCTTGCTGTCCGCGTCGATCAACTCGTTGAAGGGCAGGTTGAGGCTGCCGGGGATGCGCCCGCTGCGGCGGCCCGGCCAGGGTTCGGTGACGGCGCCCTCGTAGCGGTTGGCGGCGCGGGCGTCCACCACCTGATCCACCCGCGAGTCGATGTTGGCGAGAACCTCGTCGGCCCGACGCAGCAGGCCGGGTCGCAGCGCCGCCGTGAACGCCGCCGGGGCCGGGTTGGCCGGTCCGGATTCCAGGGAACGGCCTTCGGCGATCCATTTCGGCAGGCCGCCGTCCAGCACGGCGACGCGGCCATGCCCGAACAGGCGGAACATCCACCAGACGCGCGCGGCGGCGGTGGCCATGCCGGCGCTGTCATAGACGATCACCGTGTCGCCGCCGCCGACGCCGAGCGCCCCGACCTTGGCCGCGAAGGTCGCCTCATCCGGCACCATGTGCGGCAGAGGATGGGTGTCCGGCTGCGCCACATCGTCGATGTCGATGCGCACGGCACCGGGGATGTGCCGCTCCAGGAACTCGGCACCCGGGTCGCGACCGGAGCCGGGCATGAACCAGGAGGAGTCGAGGACGCGCAGGCCCGGCTGGCCCAGCCGTTCGGCCAGCCAACCCGTCGGAACGATCGGGCCGGGGAGGGTGAGCGTGGTGTGCGAATCGGTCATAGGATGTCTCCCCGGTCAATCACGCAGCGCGACGACCACGCGCCGGTTCTGCTTGCCCTTGTTCTCGATCTTCACGACGTCGAGCCCGCCGATCTCGCCCAACCGCTTCACATGGGTACCGCCGCAGGGCTGGCGGTCAACCCCGGCGATGTCCACCAGCCGGACGCGGCCGTGGCCGCGCGGCGGCTTGACCGTCAGGGTGCGGATCAGCTCGGGGTTGGCGTCCAGCTCCGCGTCGGTGATCCACAGCGAGCCGACCGGCGTGTCCGCTTCGACCAGCCGGTTCAGCGCCGCCGCGATGGCCTCCTTGTCGAGCCCCTCGGTCGGCACGTTGAAATCGACCCGGCTGCGCTCCGCCCCGACCTGGGCGCCGGTGATCGACGCGCCGGGCAGGACCGCGCAGACGAGGTGCAGCGCCGTGTGCATCCGCATGTGGCGGTGCCGGCGGTCCCAGTCGATCTCGGCTTCCACCGAGGTGCCGGGGGCGGGCAGGGCCGCGCCGGGCTCGGGCACATGGATCACGTCGTCCGGCCCGTCGCCCTTCACCGTGTCGACGATGCGCAGCGTGGCGCCGGCGACGCGCAGCAGCCCGGTGTCGCCGGGCTGGCCACCGCCGTTGGGGTAGAAGACCGTGCGGTCCAACCGGATGCCCCGCTCGTCCGCGGAGGTCACGGTGGCGGTGCAGGAGGTGGCGTAGGCGTCCTCGCGGAAGATCAGTTCCATGGAACCTCGGGTGCGTTTACGAATCCAGCCAATCGGGCACAGGCAGATTCTTCTCACGCAGGAAGGCCGGATTGAAGAGTTTCGATTGGTAGCGCTGCCCTCCGTCGCAGAGAATCGTCACGATGGTGTGGCCCGGCCCCATCTCCCTGGCGATGCGGATGGCCGCTGCCACGTTGATGCCCGACGAGCCGCCCAGCACCAGACCCTGCGACTTGATCAGGTCGAAGATGACCGGCAGGGCCTCCTCGTCGGTAATCTGCAAAGCCTGATCGACCGGAGCGCCTTCCAGGTTGGCGGTGATTCGGCCCTGGCCAATCCCTTCGGTGATCGAGCTGCCCTCGGCCTTCAGCGTGCCATGGGCGTAGTGGTGGTAGAGGGAGGCGCCCATCGGGTCGGCCAGCACGATCCGTACGTCCGGGTTGCGCTCCTTCAAAGCCAGCCCGACGCCGGCCAGCGTGCCGCCGCTGCCCACCGCGCAGGTGAAGGCGTCGATCCGCCCCTCGGTCTGGGTCCAGATTTCCGGCCCGGTGGTCAGGCGGTGACCCTCGCGATTCGCCACATTGTCGAACTGGTTGGCCCAGACGGCGCCGTTCGGCTCGGTTTTCGCCAATTCCTCGGCCAGCCGACCCGAATAGCGGACGTAATTGTCGGGGTTGGAATAGGGCACCGCCGGCACCAGGCGAAGGTCGGCGCCGATCAGGCGCAGCATGTCCTTCTTCTCCTGGCTCTGCGTCTCCGGCATCACGATGACGGTGCGGTAGCCGAGCGCGTTGCCGACCAGCGCCAGCCCGATGCCGGTGTTGCCCGCCGTGCCTTCCACGATGGTGCCGCCGGGGCGCAGCAGGCCCCGGCGCTCGGCATCGCGGACAATGGCCAGGGCCGCGCGGTCCTTCACCGAGCCGCCGGGGTTGAGGAACTCCGCCTTGCCCAGGATCTCGCATCCCGTGGCCTTCGACGGCCCTTCCAGCCGAATCAGCGGCGTGTTGCCGATGGAGCCGATGAAGCCGGTGCGGATGTCCACGGACTGTCTCCCGAATCGAATGATGAGCCGGGCAACACTATCGGATTGCGCACCAGGGAATTCAAGGTCGGCTTGTGAAATGCAGCATTGAACGAAATCAAATCGTTCTTTCTATTTCCCAATCCACTGGCCGCGCAGCCGGTCACGATTCCGCGCGAACCAGCCGAGCGCGATGATGGCGATGGAGTTGTTGAGCCGGTTCTCGTCGAGCAGCCGGATCGCCTCGTCCGCCGGGACGACCATGATGCGGATGTCCTCGTGCTCGTCGGCGCAGCCGCCCGTCGCGGCAAGGCCCCGGCTGTCCACCCGTCCGCAGAAGACGGTGACATGCTCGTCATAGGCGCCCGGGCTGGGGTAGTAGTCGCCGATCATCTCGATGTCCTGGAGGGTGCAGCCGGCCTCCTCCATGGACTCGCGCCGCGCCACCTCCTCGGGCGTCTCGCCTTCGTCCAGAAGGCCGGCGACGATCTCCGTCAGCCACGCCCGCCCGCCCGCCGAGGCCGAGCCGACCCGGAACTGCTCGATCAGAACGACGCTGTCGCGGTCCGGATCGTAGAGCAGGACGCCCACGGCCTGACCGCGCACGCAGACTTCGCGCGGCGGCAGGACACCGGTCCAGGAGCCGTCGAACTTCTTGTGGCGTAGGCGGTAGACGTCGATCTTCAGGTAGCCGTTGTAGGCTCTCTTCTTTTCTTGGATCTCGATGTCCGGGTGATCCACGGGCGGGGACTCCTTGGCTTGGGAGAGCACGATCCAAGGATGTAGCGCATCCGCCGGTCCGGGGCGAGGTGGCCGAATTGTCTTTCAGAAGCTCGGATTCAGCTTCAGCGTGCTGTAGCGGTCGGCGGAGGGAACGGCGACCGGCTCCAGCTTGGGGCCGCGCAGGAGTTCCAGGGGCACGGTCACGCCGGCCGGCCCGAGTCCCCAAACCTTGCGGTAGAAATCCGCCAGCCCCTTCGGCCTCTGTCCGGCAACCCCGACGATCATGTCGCCGGGCTGGATTCCCACGGTCGCGGCGGGGCTCTGCGGAGTGACGCGTTCGACCATCAGGCGGCCCTGCTCCTCGCGCAGCGTGACGCCCAGCCAGGGGCGAGCCGGCTCCTGCCTCCGCCCGAAGGCCAGAAGGTCGGCCAGGATCGGCTTCAGCGCGGAGACCGGAACGAACATGTTGCCGGGTATGCCGCCATGGGCCGGCACCGCGTCGCGAACGATCAGTGAACCGATCCCGACCAGTTCGCCCTTGCGGTCGATCAGGGCGGCGCCGTTGAAGCCCATGATCGGTGGGGTGGTGAAGATCGCCTCGTCCAGCAGATACTCCCAATATCCGGCGAACTCGCGTTTCGCGGCGATCAGCACCGGCTGCACCCCGTTGGACCCCTGGCGGGTAAGCACCATGGCGCGCTCCCCCTCCTTGATCGCGTCGGAGTCGCCGAGACGCACGGGCGCGGCGCTGAAGCCCATGCCGGCGCGCAGCAGCCCGAATCCGCTGGCCTGATCGTAGGCCACGAACTCCGCGGGATAGCCGCGCCCCTCGCCTGTGGTCACCTGGAGCTGCGACGCCTCCAGAATCGTGTAACCGATGGTCAGGATCAGTCCTGACCCATCGATGACGACGCCGGTCCCCTCGCGCTCCGTGCCGAGCGAGCGGGCGCTCTGGCTGTCGGGAAGGATGGTGGCGGAGATGCGGACCAGGGCGCCCGCCAGCTTCGCCGCGTCGAGCTGGTCCGCCCGCGCCATGGTGACGGGAAGAAGCGCCGCGAAGACGGCGGCAAGGACGCTTACAGGGAAGGCGATGGTCCAGGGGATGCGGCGCCAGCGACCCGTCATGCTTCCCTCCCGTGCCGGAGTCGAGTCGGGCGGAACGCCGGATTGCTCGAACCCCGGATTAAACATGAGCGCCAGCGCGCGTCCATCAAGGGGTTCCCTGATTCGACGGGGGTGGACGTGTCCGGGTCATGAAACCTCCGCCCGCCGGCAACGTTACCCGCATCAACGACACGACGAAGGACGGGACCGATGCCGATCAACAGCGAACGCGAACTCGAACAGGCGGTGGCGGAGTTCCAGCGTCTCGCCGACGAACCCGCCGGTTCGTCCGGCGAACGCCGGAAGCTCGAACTGGATGCAGACATCAAGGCCTTCTACGCCCAGCACGCCGACGACATGCGTAAGGGCAAGCCGCGCCACGAGTGACGCTCCCTCTCCCCGGAGCGCGCATTTCTTCATCGACGCGGAGGGGGCGGCTGACCGACACTGCCGCCGCTCCCGGACCGGGTCGTCGGACCGGGACGCAGCCGTTGAAGGAAGGAGCGCGTCCCCACGATGAAGCGAATCGACAATTGCTACACCTGCCTGTTCTGGGAAGGGCAGGGCATCCGCCAGAGGGGACCGAAGGGCCTGTGCCGCCGCTTTCCGCCGCAGGTGACCCCGCGCGACACGGAAGGGCGCTTTCCGCTCACCCTCTCCACCGACTGGTGCGGCGAATGGAAACGCGACATTGGCGACCCCGCCGGTGAGGCCGCGGACAACCGTCTGATCTACGACGACCCACAACCCCGATAGATGAATAGGACGGGGTTGCGTTGACATCGGCTGCACCGCTGCGCTTCGGTTCAGCGGCGCATGGGCGTAACCACCATTGACCGCTGGTTTTCCGGAAGCACCGCCTCGCCACGGAACAGCATCCGGTGCCAATCGACTCCCAGCAAGGCGACGGCCACCGCCATAGATAGGGCGATGATCGCCACCGCGCCGACCCAGCCACCGCCGCCCTGCCGGCCATCGGACTGTGACGTTCCGTCCTTCGGCGCGAGGGGATGAAAGTTGAGTGGAAAAATGGTCATGGGCCGCCTCCACCGCTGAACAGGCGCAATCCCGACTCGAAGGGCATCCGATCAAAGTGTAACGCCGGGAGGCATGCGGCGGCATCAGGCCTTCGGTCGGAACGCTCGTTCCTTCGGATGATGCCGAAAGCGGTGGAAAGAAGTTCCGTTATGAGAAAAGGCCGAGCCCACAGGGACTCGGCCTTTTCATCGAAGTGGCTCCCGGTGCTGGACTCGAACCAGCGACACGCGGATTAACAGTCCGCTGCTCTACCGACTGAGCTAACCGGGATCAGTCTGGCCGGCCTTTGCGACGCGCAACGTCCGGCGTGGGCGGCTATATAGCGGACCCTCCGACGCTTGCCAAGTCTTTTGATCGCAAAAAAAAGACCGATGGAGCAGGGCAGGGGGCTAAGTCCACAGGACGCGAAAACGCGGAAAAGCACCGGGCCGTTCAGGCACGATGCTTTGTCAAAGGCTTTGATTTCGCTGATGTCACAACCGGATCAAGGATGGAGGCACGGGCGGGAATCGAACCCACGTACACGGATTTGCAGTCCGCTGCATCACCACTCTGCCACCGCGCCATCCTTGCGTCCGGCACCCCCTAGCGGGAGCGCCGCGGCGTGGGAGCGGACGTATACTGCGGTTCACAGGGGTGGTCAAGCGCCTTCGTGGCGTTTTCTCGATGACCCGGTGCGGCGTTGTGTTCGTGAGACTTTGAAGATATATACGCGACAAGGCAGCGAGGCCGCGCACTACGGCTTGGCGCCGCGCTCCGTCCACCAGATTGTAAGCGACCGCCATGTCCGAATACGCCGCCGCCCGTCTCAACATGGTCGAAGGGCAGATCCGACCGAACAAGGTGACCGACCAGCGCCTGGTCGATGCCATGCTCGACATTCCCCGTGAACAGTTCGTTCCAAAGGCCGCGCGCGGCATCGCCTATGTGGACGAGGATCTCGCCATTGGCAAAGGCCGCTACCTGATGGAGCCGATGGTCTTCGCCCGCATGCTCCAGGAGGTGGGCATCGACGAGACCGACGTGGCGCTCGATATCGGAAGCGGTTCCGGCTACTCGACCGCCGTTCTGGCCCGCCTCGCGGCCACCGTGGTCGGCATCGAGTCCGACGCCGAGTTGGCCCGACAGGCGACGGAATCGCTGAGCGCGGTCGGCGTTGACAACGCCGTCGTTATCACCGCTCCGCTGACCGAAGGCTACCCGCAGCAGGCTCCTTACGACGTGATCGTCATTGAGGGTCTGGTGTCGGAGGTGCCGGACGGCATCCTGGCCCAACTGGGCGAAGGCGGGCGGCTGGTCGCCGCCGTTCTCGGTGACCGCGGGGTCGGCGAAGTGAAGCTGTATCAGCGCAGCGGCGGAGTCACCTCGGCCCGCACGCTGTTCGAGGCGCACACGCACCCGTTGCCCGGTTTCGAAGCCAAGCCGAAATTCGTATTCTGACATTCAGAGTGAGTGATCCCGGGGGCTTCGGCCCTTTTCGACCCGTCCCCCAGCCTGTCACCTTGCCTTTCACCGGCCGCGGTCCTGCGGCCTGCAGCGGAGAATCAAGGCATGCCGGCGCCGTTTGACATGGAAGTCGAGGACCTGAACCGCATCCGCACATCGGGTGACGATCCGCTGGTGCTCGACGTACGGGAACCGGGGGAGGTGGCCATCTGCGCTCTTCCCGACAGCCTCCACATTCCGATGGGGGCACTGCCTGCCCGCGTCGGGGAGTTGCCGCGGGACCGCGACATCGTGGTCGTCTGCCATCACGGCGGACGCAGCGCGCAGGTGACCATGTGGTTGCGTTCCCAGGGATTTTCCCGCGCCACCAACCTGAATGGCGGGGTGGATGCCTGGGCACGCCGAATCGACCCGAACATGAAGGTCTATTGAACATGACTGTGCGAAGCCGTTTCGCGCGCCATTTGATGGCGACCGCCCTCACGCTGGGGGTTGCCTTCGTCGGGGGCATCGACACCGCGTCGGCCCAATCCCTCGAAGACGCGCTAGCGCAGGCCTATTCCAACAATCCGGCGCTCGCCGCCCAGCGGGCCCGCCAGCGCGCCGTGGACGAAAGCGTTCCGCAGGCCCTGTCCGGCTACCGTCCGACCGTGCGAGCGACGGCGGGCATCACCCGCAACGCCACCAACAGCACCTTTCAGGGCGGCGAAACCGGTTCCGAGAACAACGCCAAGAGCGTCGGCGTCACCGCCACCCAGCCGCTCTACGACGCGACCGTAGGCCCGGCCGTCCGCCGCGCCGAGCGCACCGTCGAAGCGCAGCGCGCGACCGTGCTCGCCAACGAGCAGCAGATCCTGCTGAACGCCGCGGCCGCCTATCTGGACGTCGTGCAGAACCAGGCGGTTTTGGAGCTTCAGGCGAACAACGAGCAGGTCCTGCGCCGACAGCTCGACGCCGCCCGCGACCGCTTCCGCGTCGGCGAATACACCCGCACCGACGTCAGCCAGTCCGAATCGCGTCTGGCCGCCTCCATCGCCGCCCGCATCTCCGCCGAAGGCACGCTCCAGGCGTCGCGCGCGACCTACGAGCGCGTCGTCGGCTCGATGCCCGGCAAGCTGAAAGCCCCGAAGCCGAAGTTCAAACTGCCGGGGACGCTCGACGAGGTTGTCGAGATGGCGCGCTCGAACAACCCGTCGGTGCTGTCGGCCACCTACACTGAGGCGGCGCAGCGCGAGGCGGTTGACCAGCAGTTCGGCCGCCTGCTTCCGTCGGCCAACCTGTCGGCGCAGGCGAACCGCACCATCGACGCCGGTCGTTCGTCGGGCATCGACATCAAGCGGCAGGACGGCGCTCAGCTCACCGCCCAGATCACCATCCCGCTCTATCAGGCCGGCCTGCCGGAAGCGCTGACCCGCGAGGCGAAGCACACGGCGAATCAGGCCCGCCTGCAGATCGACGACACCCGCCGCCAAGCGGTCGAGGCGGCGATCAGCGCGTGGCAGGGGCTGCAGGCCGCGCGGGCGAGCATCGAGTCCTACAACTCGCAGATCCGGGCCGCCGAGATCGCGCTGGAAGGCGTGCGCCAGGAAGCCCAGGTCGGATCGCGCACCGTGCTTGACGTGCTGAACCAAGAGCAGGAACTGCTCAACGCCCGCGTCAACCTCGTCCGCGCCCAGCGGACCGAGATGGTCCAGGCTTTCACGGTCCTCGGCGCGATCGGCCAGTTGACGGCGCGGCAGCTCAACCTGCCGGTCCAGTATTACGATGCCGACACGCACTACAAGCAGGTGCGGAACAAGTGGATCGGAACCGGCGTGCCGGAGTGAACGCACTTGAGCGCCCTTTCAAGGGTGATCGTCCCCGGATGATCGAAACGGCCCGCCTCGGCGGGCCGTTTTTGTCTGGTGGCTTTTTACCCAGTCCTGCCCTAGTGTCCGCGTCAGGATGACGTCTCCGGGTTTGCCACGATGAGCGATAAAGGCCAGCAAGAACCGTCGATGGAGGAGATCCTCGCCTCCATCCGCCGCATCATCTCGGAGGATGGCGAACCCGCGAAGGCGGAAGCGGCGCCTCCTCCGCCGCCCCCGCCGCCACCACCTCCGCCGCCCCCGCCGCCGCCTCCCATGGAGGATGACGACGATGACGTTCTGGAACTCACCCAGATGCTCCAGGACGAGGGGAGGGACGAGCCCGACGAGCCGGAGCCCGATCCGTGGCGCGACGAGCCGTCCTTCGGCGGCATGGCCGATCCAGAGCCGGCGTATCATGCGCCGGACCCCGAACCGCCGCCCCCGCCGCCGCGACCGACCGCGAAACGTCCGGCGCCGGCTTTCGACGATTTCGACGATGACGAGCCGCCTCCGCCGCGACCACGCATTCGTCCGTCGGATCTCGACAACGGTCTGATCTCCCGCCGCGTGGCCGAGGAGTCGTCACACCATTTCACGCATTTGGCGCGCCAGCTCGGCGATGACCTGTCCATCGGTCCGATGCCCGTCGGCGTCCGCACCGTGGAGGAAGTCGTCCGCGAGCTGTTGAAGCCGCTGCTGAAGGAGTGGCTGGACGAGAACCTGCCGACCATCGTCGAACGGCTGGTGCAGCAGGAAATCGACCGGATGATCCGGCGTTCCCAGAAATTCTGAGCGGCGTCACGCCCGCCACGCATTCCGTTTGAATTCGTAAGCGAAAGTTCCTGGTGATGTTGGAAAAGACGTACCGGCCCGCCGAGGTCGAGGAAAAGCACTACCGGCTGTGGGAAGAGACGGGCGCGTTCGCGGCGAAGACCGAGTCGAACGGCAAGCCCTACACCATCATGATGCCGCCGCCGAACGTGACCGGCAGCCTGCACATGGGCCACGCGCTGACCTTCACGCTCCAGGACGTTCTGACCCGCTACAACCGGATGCGCGGGCGCGACGCGCTGTGGCAGCCGGGTACCGACCACGCCGGCATCGCGACCCAGATGGTCGTGGAACGGAACCTCGCCAAGGAAGGCAAGACGCGCCACGATTTCGGCCGCGACGCCTTCATCGACAAGGTGTGGGAGTGGAAGGCCGAATCGGGCGGCACCATCACCCGCCAGCTGCGCCGGCTGGGCGCCTCGCCCGACTGGCCGCGCGAGCGCTTCACCATGGACGAGGGGCTGAGCCGTGCCGTCCGCAAGGTGTTCGTGGAGTTGCACAAGCAGGGCCTGATCTACAAGGACAAGCGGCTGGTCAACTGGGACCCCAAGCTGCACACCGCCATCTCCGACCTTGAGGTCGAGCAGAAGGAGATCAAGGGCAACCTCTGGCACTTCCGCTATCCGATTGAAGGGGAGGCCGACCGCTTCATCGTGGTCGCCACCACACGCCCGGAAACCATGCTCGGCGACACCGGCGTTGCCGTGCATCCGGAGGACGAGCGCTACAAGGACCTGATCGGCAAGAACGTCGTCCTGCCACTGGTCGGCCGTTTGATCCCGATCGTCGGCGACGAGTACGCCGATCCGGAAACCGGCTCGGGTGCTGTGAAGATCACCCCGGCCCACGACTTCAACGACTTCGAGGTCGGGCGGCGCAACAACCTCGCGGCCATCAACATCATGGACCGTGACGCCCGCATCACCGGCGACGAGGTCCCCGAGGCCTACCGCGGGCTCGACCGCTACGAGGCGCGCAAGAAGGTCGTGGCCGAGCTGGAAGAGCTGGGCCTGCTGGAGAAGATCGAGCCGCACACCCACATGGTGCCGCACGGTGACCGCTCCGGCGTCGCCATCGAGCCCTGGCTGACCGACCAGTGGTACGTCGACGCCGCCACGCTCGCCAAGCCGGCCATCGAGGCGGTGGAGACCGGCAAGACCGTGTTCGTACCCAGGCAGTGGGAGAACACCTATTTCGAGTGGATGCGCAACATCCAGCCCTGGTGCGTCAGCCGCCAGATCTGGTGGGGCCATCAGATTCCCGCCTGGTACGGCCCGGACGGCCATGTCTTCGTCGAGGAGACCGAGGAGGCGGCCATCGCCTCGGCCAAGGCCCATTACGGCCAGGACGTGGCGCTGACCCGCGACCAGGACGTGCTGGACACCTGGTTCTCGTCGGCCCTGTGGCCCTTCTCCACGCTGGGCTGGCCGGACGAGACGCCGGAGCTGGCGCGCTATTACCCGACCGACGTGCTGGTGACGGGCTTCGACATCATCTTCTTCTGGGTCGCCCGGATGATGATGATGGGCCTGCATTTCATGAAGGACGTGCCCTTCCGGACGGTCTACATCCACGCCCTGGTCCGCGACGAGAAGGGCCAGAAGATGTCGAAGTCCAAGGGCAACGTCATCGACCCGCTGGAGTTGATCGACCAGTACGGCACCGACGCCCTGCGCTTCACCCTGACGGCCATGGCCGCCCAGGGCCGCGACATCAAGCTGGCGGTCAGCCGCGTCGAGGGTTACCGCAACTTCGCGACGAAGCTGTGGAACGCCGCGCGCTACACCCAGATGAACGGGGTGGCCCCGGTCCCCGGCTTCAAGCCGGTCGGGCTGACCCAGACGGTCAACCGCTGGATCGTCGGCGCCCTGGCGGAGGCGGCGAAGAAGGTCGGCGAGTCCATCGAAGCCTACAAGTTCAACGAGGCCGCCAACACCGCCTACGCCTTCACCTGGGGCACCTTCTGCGACTGGTACCTGGAATTCACCAAGCCGATTCTGAACGGTTCGGACGAGGCCGCCATCGCCGAGACGCGGGCGACCACGGCCTGGGTGCTGGACGAAATCCTGCATATGCTCCACCCGCTGATGCCGTTCATCACGGAGGAACTGTGGGAGCAGCTTTCGGACGACCGGGCGAACCGCCTGATCTCCGCCCATTGGCCGGAGCATGGCGCCGAACTGATCGACCCCGCCGCTCGCGATGAGATGGACTGGGTGGTGCGGGCGATTTCCTCGGTCCGCTCCATGCGGTCGGAGATGAACGTGCCGCCCGCCGCCCAGATCGAGCTGAAGCTGAAGGACGCCGGTCCGGAGAGCCTGAAGCGGCTGGACACGCACCGCGACCTGATCCTGCGCATGGGCCGTCTGGCCAGCGTCGAGCCACTGTCCGGCCCGGTGCCGAAGAGTGCCGTCCAGGCGGTGCTGGACGAGGCCACGCTGATCCTGCCGCTGGAAGGCATCGTCGACCTCGACAAGGAGCGGGCGCGCCTGACCAAGGAGATCGAGAAGCTGTCCGGCGAGATCAAGAAGATCGACGCCAAGCTGTCGAACGAGCAGTTCGTCGCGAAGGCGCCGGAAGAGGTGATCGAGGAGCAGCGCGACCGCCGCGACACCGCGGAACAGGCCCGCGACAAGCTGCAGAAAGCGCTGGAGATGCTGGCCGCCTGAGGCCGGCATCTGGATTGAAAAAACAAGAAAGGGCAGGGGCTTCGGCGCCTGCCCTTTCCTTTTGTCTGAAGAGTGCCTGACGGCGTGGCGCCTCAAATCTTGATGGAGGACACGAAGCGGTCAGCGTCGGCTTCGAGTTGCCGGAGTTCGTCCGCCAGTTGGGCGGCGGAGTAGATCATCTCGATGGCCGACTTGCCGGTCTCCGCGGCGGTGATCGCCATGGTGCTGACGCTCTCGGTCACCTCGTGGGTGTTGTCATTGGCCCGGCCCACCGCGCCGACAATCTCCTCAGTCTGTTCGAGCTGGTCGCGCACCGCCGCGGACACGTCCTCCGACAGGTGGGCGACCTCCTCCACGGTGGTCCGGATCGCCCGGATCGCCTCGACGACGGAGCCGGTGGCCTCCTGGATGGCGCCGACCTGACCGGCGATGTCCTCGGTCGCCTTGGCGGTCTGGTTGGCCAGAACCTTGACCTCCGACGCGACGACGGCGAAGCCCTTGCCGGCCTCTCCGGCGCGGGCGGCTTCGATGGTGGCGTTCAGCGCCAGCAAATTCGTTTGCCCGGCGATGTCATTGATGAGCCGGACGATTTCCCCGATCCGCTGCGAGCTGTCGGCCAGCGCCGCCACCGCCGTGTCGCTCTGCCGGGCGTGGTCCACGGCGCGACGGATCGCCGTGCTGGAGGTGGTCACCCGCCCACCGATCTCGCCGATGGAGGCGGAGAGGGTGCGCGACACGTTGTTGACGATGCCGACCACCTCGGAGGTCTGCTCCGCCTTCTCCGACGTGTCGAGCGCCTGCTCCTTCATCTTCTCCGCCGTGTCGCGCAGGATGTGGGCGCCGTTGCGGATCTGGTCAGCGGCGTGGCTGACCGTGTGCAGCACGCGCCCGAAGGCCGAATCGAAATCGTGGGCGATGGCGCGCAGCGCGGATTCCCGCTCCTCCTCCGCCCGCCGTTCGGCCCGGCGCGACTCCTGCTCCAGCTCATGCGTGCGCTGAAGATTCTCCTTGAACACACTGACGGCGCGGGCCATTGCGCCGATCTCATCGCGCCGCCCGGTCTCCGGAACGGTGGCCGTCCGGTCGCCACCGGCCAGCCGCTCCATCACGCCCTCGATCAGGCGCAGCGGCCGGGTGATGCTGCGGGCGACGAGCAGGCTGATGATCGCGAAGCCGACCAGCAGAACGGAGCCGACCTGGAGCACGTTGGCGATCACCTCACCGCGCACTCGGTTCTGAGTCTCCACCGCCCCGGCCATGCCGGCGTTGGCCGAATCCAACAGCGCCTCGAAGCGCGGGACCATCGCCTGGAAGGCGTCGTTGAAGGTCTGCACCTCGGCCCGGAACGCCTTGGTGGCGTCGACGAAGCGGCCGAGGTCGGTGCGGTAGGTGCGGGCCTGCTTCTCCAGCTTGGTCTGGGTGGCCGTGTCCAGCCCCGAATCGGCGAGGAAGAAGGTGAATTCGTTGAAGGCCTTGCGGTGGCCGGACAGCAGCGATTCGTCGCTGTAGATGATGAAGTCCTTCTCCATCTTCCGCATCGATTCCATGCGGCCGGTCAGCTTGTCGGCGTTCGGCCACTGCTTCAACTCGTCCTCGATGGCGCGGGCCGAGGCGCGCAGAACACCGCGCAGACCGCTGTCGTCGGACAGGCCCAGCTCCTTGGCCCGCGCGACCACCGATGAGAAGCGCTCCTTCAGCGTGCCGATGCCCTGCGACAGATGGTCCAGCTCCTCCTGCGGCAGGCGCTCCACGCCGCGTTCCTTGAGATCGTCCAGCAGGCGCGAGGCTTCCTCGGCGTTCTTCGCGAAGGCCTCGGCCGCCGTCTCGTCGCGGTCGGCCACGAAACGCAGCGCCTGGAAGCGCAGACGGCTGGCCCGGCGTTCGATGGCGGCGGTGTGCTCATAGGCGTCGCGGAACTGGTCCAGTTCGGCGGTCGCCTCGAACATGCGCTGGGCGCCGACGGTGACCGTCCCGCCCAGCAGGCCCAAGGTGACCACGGACGCGGCGACCAGCAGCGCGATTCGCGTGCCGATGGAAATGTTCGACAGCATATGCGGTAAATCCTTGGTTGCGCCGCGGACCTTACCCGCCGCCGAAGACGCCGCTGTTACGGATTGATGGCGGATTCGTTACCGTGCCGTCGCCCCCTGGGCATTCATGGTGAACGCCCGTATCTAGAAACCGCTGGAAATCAAAAGGGGAGGTCGGCTGTTGTCCTTCGTGCTGTCGAAGCTGCTGTGGCTCCTGGTCTCGCCGGGCAATCTGCTCGTGCTGATCCTCACCGCCGGGACGGCGCTGCTGTTCACCCGCCGTCTGGCCCATTGGGGGCGGCGGCTGGTCGTGGCGGTCACCGTCGGCTTCGTCGTCGTCATGGTCACGCCGATCGCCTCCTGGGTCGCGCTGCCGCTGGAGGAGCGCTTTCCCCGCCCCGAGCTGCCGGAGCGGGTGGACGGCATCATCATGCTGGGCGGGGCGGTGAACCCGCCGATCACCCGCGACCGCGGCGAGCCGTCCGTCAACGACGCGGCGGAGCGTATCCTGGGTTTCGCCGAACTGATCCGCCGCTATCCGCAGGCGCATGCGGTGTTCACCGGCGGCTCGGGACGGCTGGCCGGGCAGGACGCGCTGGAACTGCGCGAGGACCTTGCCGTCCGCGGCGCGCTTCGGCAGGTCGGGATCGACCCGGACAGCGTGACTTACGAGAACGAGTCCCGCAATACCTGGGAAAACGCCCTGTACAGCCAGCGGCTCGTCAAGCCGAAGCCGGGGGAGACCTGGGTCCTCGTGACCTCGGCCATGCACATGCCGCGGTCGGTCGGCATCTTCCGGCAGGTCGGTTGGGAGGTGATTCCCTATCCGGTCGATTACCGCACGCGCTTCGGCGGACGGCCCTTCGTCCGTTTCGAATTCGACAAGCAGATCGACGCGCTTCAGGACCCGATCCGCGAATGGATCGGCCTCGTCGCCTACCGCCTGATGGGGCGGACCGATGCGCTGTTTCCGGGGCCCGCCCATGACCGCACTGCAGCGCAGGCGGGCTCCTGAGGGGTGTTGCGCGGTTGGCGCGGCGAGGTAACTCGGCTAGAGTGGCGCCACCAGATTTAGCGGGGTGGGACCATGCGACGCGCGCATATGCTGAGGGGGGCAGTCGTGCTCGCAGGAGCGCTGACGCTCGCCGCCTGTGCGTCCGCGCCGCCCGCGCCATCCTCGTCCGGACTGCCGCGCAGCGGCGTCTACAAGGTCGGCAAGCCTTATCAGGTCAACGGCGTCTGGTATTATCCCGCCGAGGATTACTCCTACAGCGAGACCGGGATCGCCTCTTGGTACGGTCCGGGATTCCACCAAAAGGTCACCGCCAACGGCGAGGTTTACGACCAAAATGAGCTGACGGCCGCGCACAAGACCTTGCCCATGCCAAGCCTCGTGCGCGTCACCAATCTCGACAACGGCCGGTCGCTGGTTGTTCGCATCAACGACCGCGGCCCCTACGCCAACGGGCGAATCATCGACATGTCGCGGCGCGGCGCGCAATTGCTGGGGTTCGAAGGCAACGGCACGGCCAAGGTGCGCGTGCAGATCCTGGCCGAGGAAAGCCGAGCGGTCGCCGCCGCGGCCCGCCAGGGCACGCCGGCGCCGATGCTGGCCGAGCTGGACGGGCCGCCGCCGAAGGCCGCGCCACGCAGCTCGGTTGAGGTCAACGGCGCCGCCCGCGCCACTCCCGCCGCGGTCACCCGCGCCCCGGTGCCGCCGCCCACCACGGTGGCCGGCGATATGGTCGACGGTCGCTTCGTTCCGGCCCCGGTGGTCGCCGAGCTTCCGGTGAAGCCCTATGAGCAGATCTACGTCCAGGTCGGCGCCTTCGGCAGTCCGGACAACGTCACCCGTGTGCGCGCCCGTCTGGCCTCGCTCGGCCAACAGGCGCAGGTCACCCAGACGGTCGCCGGTCGGCAGCGGCTGCAGCGGGTGCGGGTGGGGCCGCTGGCCAGCGTGGACTCCGCCGATGCCGTTTTGAACCAAATCCTCCAAGCCGGCCTTACCGACGCCAAAATCGTGGTTGATTGATCACCCGCGAGCCCAGTCCAAGCTTGGCCCGGCACCGGGCCTCGTTCCGTTTCATGTCTTGTCCAGTCCGCGTTTCGAAGGGAGTTGTCATGGTCGCTGTCGTCCGCACCCGCGTTGCCCGCACCCGTTTCACCATGGGCCTTGCGGTCGCGCTGTTCGCGGCGGGGGTGGGGCCGGTGGCTCACGCCGCCAGCATCGAAACCATCGCCAAGCAGGCGATCCTGGTCGATATCACCTCGAACACCGTGCTGTTCGAGAAGAGCCCGGATCAGCGCATGGCGCCGTCCTCGATGAGCAAGATCATGACGATGTACATGGTCTTCGACGCGATCAAGGAGGGCCGGCTGACGCTGGAGAGCACGCTGCCGGTGTCGGAGCGCGCGTGGCGGATGCAGGGCTCCAAGATGTTCGTGGAGCTGCACAACAACATCAAGGTCGACGACCTCATCAAAGGCGTGATCGTGCAGTCGGGCAACGACGCCTGCATCGTCTTCGCCGAAGGTCTCGCCGGCTCCGAATCGGCTTTTGCCGAGCGCATGAACAAGCGCGCCCGCGAGCTGGGGCTGAAGGACACCAACCTGACCAACGCGACGGGCTGGCCCGACCCGAACCACTATATGACCGCCCGCGATCTCTCGATCCTGGCCGAGCATCTGATCAAAGACTTCCCGGAATACTACCACTATTATTCGATTCGGGAGTTCAAGTACCACGGCATCAACCAGGGCAACCGCAACCCGCTGCTCTACCGCGGCATGGACGTGGACGGTATGAAGACCGGCCACACCGAGGCCGGCGGTTACGGCTTGACCGCCTCGGCGGAGCGGGAAGGGCGCCGTCTCATCCTGGTGGTCAACGGCCTGCCGAGCATGCAGGCCCGCGCCGACGAATCGGCCCGGTTGATCGAATGGGGCTTCCGCGAATTCGCCACCTACGCCCTGTTCAAGGCGGGCGAGACGGTCGATCAGGTGCCGCTCTGGTTGGGCGCGCAGGACACCGTTCCGGTCACTGTGCCGGAGGACATGAAGGTTACCATGGCCCGTGCCGACCGCAGCGGCATGAAGGTGTCGCTGGTCAGCAACGCCCCGGTCGCCGCGCCGGTGAAGAAGGGCGACGTGGTGGGCAAGGTGGTGGTGTCGGCGCCGGGCTTCCCGGGCAAGGAGTTCCCGGTGGTCGCCGCCCAGGACGTGGAGAAGCTGGGCTTCGTGGGCCGCGCCCTGGCGGCGGCGAAGTTCCTCATTTTCGGGGCGAGCTGATTGGTGTAAGCCGGCCCGTCGCCACCGGACTTCGGAAGGCGGCGGGCCTCATCACCATCGGGAGCAGACCATGACGCGCGGGCGGTTCATCACGCTGGAGGGCGGCGAGGGGGCGGGCAAGACCACCCAGATCCGCCTGCTCGCCGACGCGCTGATCGGTTGGGGGAAGCGGGTCGTGCTGACCCGCGAGCCCGGCGGTTCGCCAGGGGCCGAGGAGATCCGCGGCCTTCTGGTGTCGGGGGAGACCGGGCGCTGGGGTCCGGTGACCGAGGCGCTGCTGCACACCGCCGCCCGCCGCGACCATCTGGAACGCACCGTCTGGCCGGCACTGGAAGCCGGACACTGGGTCATCTGCGACCGCTTCTTCGACAGCACCATGGCCTATCAGGGCTACGGGCTGGGGCTGGGGCGCGATCTGGTCGCCGCGCTTCAGGCCACGGCCCTGGGCGACTTCCGGCCCGACCTGACCCTGATCCTCGACCTGCCGGTGGAGGACGGGCTGGCCCGCGCTGCCGCCCGGCGCGGCGGGGAGGACCGCTACGAGCGCATGGACGTCGCCTTCCACCACCGCCTGCGCGATGGCTTCCTCGACATCGCCGCGCGGGAGCCGGAGCGTTGCGTGGTCGTCGATGCCGGACACCCCGTGGAGACGGTGGAGGCGTCCATTCTGGACACGGTGACCCGCCGCCTGGGAGCCTCCTGAGGTGAGCCGCGCCCGCGCGCCCGAACCAATCGCGGAGGAGGACGCCCTCGCCCCGCGCCGCAATCCCGACCTGACCGGTCACGAGGACGCCGAGCGCCTGCTGCTCGACGCCTGGAACTCCGGCCGCCTGCCGCACGCCTGGCTGATCGGCGGCCCGCCGGGAATCGGCAAGGCGACGCTGGCCTTCCGCTTCGCCCGCTTCGTCCTGTCCCAGGGGCACGAGCCGCCGGACGCCGGCCTGTTCGGTGCGCCTCCTCCTCCGGCCTCGCTGGCGCTGTCTCCGGACGCCCCGGTCTTTCGCCGTGTGGCCTCAGGCGGGCACGCCGACCTGCTGACCGTGGAGCGCCAGCGCGATGAGAAGCGCGACCGGCTGAAGCGCGACATCGCCGTGGACGACGTGCGCAAGATCGGTCCCTTCCTGCGCAAGACCGCCGCCGAGGGTGGCTGGCGCGTGGCGGTGATCGACGGCGCGGATCGTATGAATCTCAGTGGCTTGAACGCCATTCTAAAGATTCTGGAGGAGCCGCCGCCGGGCGCCTTGCTGCTTCTGGTCAGCGACAACCCCGGCGGCATGCTGCCCACCATTCGCTCCCGCTGCCGCAAGCTCACGCTTCAACCGCTTCCTGAGGAAACCGTCCTTAACCTGTTGTCCCAGCATCGTCCTGACCTCGGCGGTGAGGACCGGGCGGCGCTCGCCCGGCTGGCGGAGGGCAGCATCGGCCGGGCCATCGGGTTGGCCGAGGCCGGCGGGCTCGACCTCTACCGGGAGCTGATCGGCCTGCTCGGCACCCTGCCTCGGCTGGACATCACCGCCGCCCACGCCTTCGGCGACAAGCTGACCCGCAAGCAGGACGACGGGCTGTACGAGACGGCCACCGACCTGCTCGTCTGGTGGCTGGCCCGCTTCGTCCGGTCGCTGGCCCGCGGCGCCTGGCCGGCGGAGGTGGTGGCCGGGGAGGCCGCCCTGATGACCCGTCTGGCCAACGCCCGCGGCCTTGAACGTTGGGTGGAGGTGTGGGAAAAGGTCCAACGCCATTTCGCCCGTGCGGAATCCGCCAATCTCGACCGCAAACAGGTGGTCCTGAACGCCTTGGCGACGCTGGAAGCGGCTGCTACTTAACACGGACGACACACCACGCCCATCCGGGCCGGCAACGCGCCGGGCCGGCGCATTCTCGGGAGAGCCTCTGCCATGACCGGGTCGAAGACCTTCTACCTGACGACTCCGATCTATTACGTGAACGACGTGCCGCACATCGGGCACGCGTACACCACGCTCGCCTGCGACGTGCTGGCCCGCTTCATGCGGCTGGACGGCTATGACGTGAAGTTCCTCACCGGCACCGACGAGCACGGCCAGAAGGTGGAGAAATCCGCCATGAACGCCGGCATCGCGCCGCAGGAGTTCACCGATCGCGTGTCGAAGAACTTCCGCGACCTCGTCTCGCTGATGAACTTCTCCAACGACGACTTCATCCGCACGACCGAGCCGCGGCACATCGCATCGGTGCAGGAACTGTGGCGCCGTCTGGAATCGGCCGGCGAGATTTATCTCGGCAGCTACGCCGGCTGGTACTCGGTGCGCGACGAGGCCTTCTACGGCGAGGATGAGCTGACCACGTCGCCGTCCGGCAAGAAGATCGCCCCGACCGGCGCCGAGTGCGAGTGGGTGGAGGAGCCGTCCTACTTCTTCCGCCTGTCGGCTTGGCAGGACCGCCTGCTGGAGTTCTACGAGCAGAATCCGGATTTCATTGCCCCTGCCGGCAAGCGCAACGAGGTGATGGCCTTCGTGAAGTCGGGGCTGAAGGACCTGTCGGTCAGCCGCACCACCTTCAAGTGGGGCATCCCCGTGCCGGGCAACCCCGACCACATCATGTATGTCTGGCTGGACGCCCTGGCCAACTACATCACCGCGGTCGGTTTCCCGGACGAGAGCGGCGAGTACGCCAAATACTGGCCGGCCAACCTGCACATGGTCGGCAAGGACATCCTGCGCTTCCACGCCGTCTATTGGCCGGCCTTCCTGATGGCCGCCAAGCTGGCCCCGCCCAAGCGCGTCTTCGCCCATGGCTGGTGGACCATCGAAGGCCAGAAGATGTCGAAGTCGCTGGGCAACGTCATCGCGCCGGAGACGCTGGTCAACACCTACGGCCTGGACCAGACCCGCTACTTCCTGCTGCGCGAGGTGCCCTTCGGCAACGACGGCGACTTCTCGCACAAGCAGATGGTGCAGCGGATCAACGGCAACCTCGCCAACGATTACGGGAACCTCGTGCAGCGCTCACTGTCGATGATCGGCAAGAACTGCGGGGCCGCCGTGCCGCAGCCGGGCGCCTTCACCGAGGCCGACGACGCCCTGCTCGGCGCCGCCCGCAACCTGCTGCCGATCGTCCGGGCGGAGATCCGGTCGCAGTCCTTCCACAAGGCGCTGGACGCCATCTGGGCGGTGATCGGCGACGGCAACCGTTATGTGGACGAACAGGCCCCCTGGGCGCTGAAGAAGACCGATCCGGCGCGCATGGCCACGGTGCTGTACGTGCTGGCCGAGACCATCCGCCATCTCGCGATCCTGACCCAGCCGATCATGCCGGAAGCCTCGGCGAAGATCCTGGACCAGCTGGCGCAGGGGCCGGAAGCCCGCGGGTTCGACCGGCTGGGGGCGGGTGGGGCACTGGTCGCCGGCACGCCGCTGCCCACGCCGCAGGGCGTGTTCCCCCGCTATGTGGACGAAGCGAAGAGCTGACGAACGATGCTGGTCGATAGCCACTGCCATCTCGACTTTCCCGATTTCGCCGAGGAGCTGGACGCGGTCGTCGACCGCGCCCGGCGGGCGGGGGTGGGGCGGATGGTGACCATCTGCACCTACCTGTCGCGCTTCGACCGCATCCTGGCGGTCGCCGAACGCTACGACGATGTCCTGTGCTCGCTCGGCGTCCATCCGCATCAGGCGGCGGAGGAGATCGCCGGGGTGTCCGTCGAACGCCTCGTCGAGCTGTCGAAGCACCCGAAGGTGATCGGGCTGGGCGAAACCGGGCTCGACTATTTCTACGACAAGAGCCCGCGCGACGTTCAGCAGGAGTGCTTCCGCCGGCACATCCGCGCCAGCCTGGAGACCGGCCTGCCGCTGATCGTGCACACCCGCGACGCCGACGACGACACCATGCGGATCGTCCGCGAAGAGGCTGCCGGCCAGCCGGTCAACGGCTTGCTGCATTGCTTCAGCTCAGGGCGACAACTCGCTGAAGAAGCACTGGATTTCGGCTTTTACATTTCCCTGTCGGGGATCGTCACCTTCAAGAAGTCGGAGGACCTCCGCGCCATTGTGAAGGACGTCCCGCTGGACCGGATTCTGGTGGAGACGGACGCGCCCTATCTGGCGCCGATCCCATTCCGCGGCAAGCGCAACGAACCGGCTTACGTCGCGCATACCGCGGCCTGCGTCGCCGGGGTGAAGGGCGTGGACGAGGCGGAGATGGCCCGGATCTCCACCGAGAACTTCTTCCGCCTGTTCCCCCGCGCCGGCTCGGCCGAACAGGCCGTTGCATGACCGGTCAACGGGTCACGATCCTTGGCTGCGGCGGATCGCGGGGCGTCCCCGTGATTGGTCTCGGCTGGGGCGCTTGTGACCCGGCGAACCCCCGGAACCACCGGATGCGCCCATCCATTCTGGTGGAGTGGGAGCAGGGGCAGGGGGCCGAGCTGGGCGGCCGGCAGGAGAACGGCGTCAACGTCCTGGTCGACACCTCGCCGGACCTGCGCCAGCAGCTTCTCAACGCGGATGTGCGGCAGCTGGACGCCGTGCTGTGGACGCACCAGCACGCCGACCACGCCCACGGCATCGATGAGTTGCGGGAGCTGTGCCGTGCGATGCAGGCTCCCATCGACGCCTACGGACGCGCCGACGACCTGGCCGAGTTGGAGCGGCGCTTCAGCTATTGCTTCGAACCCTTGCGTCCGGGCGATCCCTTCTATCGTCCGGTGCTGACGCCCCACGCGGTGGAGGGCCCGTTCTCGGTGCGCGGCCACCGGATCGTGCCGTTCGAGCAAGATCACGGCTACTTGAAGACCCTCGGCTACCGGTTTGATAAATTTGCCTATTCGACCGATGTTGTGAGATTGGATGAAGACGCCTTTGTGGCGCTGGAGGGCGTCGAGGTCTGGGTGGTGGACTGCGCTCGGATCGAGCCGCCACATCCGGTTCACGCCCATCTCGCCCTGACGCTGGAGTGGATCGCGCGGGTGCGCCCCAAGCGGGCCTACCTGACGCACATGGACCAGACTATGGATTACGATACGCTCCGCCGACTGCTTCCCGCTGGTGTCGAACCCGCCTATGATGGACTCGTCATTGAGCTTTAAGGTTTGTTTGATGATGGGATGGGGCAGGGCAACGGTCAGTCGTCCGGCATGATGAGACCCAGCCGCCCGGCGATGAAACGGTCTGCGGCCGCCCTGGCCGCCTGATCCGCCGTCTGGGGATTCAGCTTGAATTTTTCCCTGTAAAGCTTTGATGTTGCAGTAATGGCCGCGGGCAGGGTGTGCACCGCCGCGCGATACTCCTTCTCCGGCCAAACGTCGAAATCGCTCCAGGATCGAAAAGCGGCCACGGCCCGGCCGCGCTGCTCGGCCATCTTCTTGGCTTCGGCGGACATGGGCGCTTCGAGAAGCGTGCTGGGCACCAGCGACGCCTGAAGATCGTCCACTTCGAACTGGCGTTCATAGCCATGGCGGATGCTGCCCCGTTCCACCAGGGCCGGCTCGATGGCCGGGTCCATGTGGGTGGATACGGCTTGCCATTCCGGCAAATCGAACAGGGAGGACGGCGGATTGCACAGGCCGGGCGTCTCGTCGCGCGCGTTGCCCCAGAAGGCGCCGAAGGCTTCGAAGGCCGGCTGTCCATGCTTGGTGAACAGGAAGCAGGGCGCGTCCATTTCCGTGGTCGACAGGACGTGGCGCAGGAACAGCAGCGACGTGCTCAGTGGCGCTCCTTGAACGTCGCCGAGATTCGCCATTTCTTCAAGGAGATAGGGATCTTTCGGGAGACCTTGGTTCAAGATCTCATCCACCAGCCGGCGTACCGTGGCGTCCTTGTCGGGCACCGCCACGGCGCCACTCTGGTAGAGATACACCAGCCATGCCTTTGCTGGCGCACCGCTGTAGCGCAGGAGCGCCGCGGCCGCGGCCTTGGCATCCTTCGGAATGCCGGCGACAACCGCAGCCAGTTTCTTCTGCGCCGCTGAATTCTGAGCGGCGAGGTCGGCGGCGCGTTTCTCGTATAGGGCTCGACAGGCCGGGATGGTGGATTTGTCGGCGCAGGTGCCGTCACGTTCGGTCAGGAACGCTTTCTGCGCACGCTCAATGGCATCCCGGTCGTCAGCGGAGTTTCCCAAGGTGTCACGCAGGAGCGTCGCCATGTCCTCGGCGGCGACCTTCAGGTCGGCACTGGCGCAAATGGTCCGTTCAGCGCGACTGGATGGTTTGGCGCAATCGGGTGGCGTCTGAGCCATGGCGGCGAACGGAATCAGAAAGAGCGACAACGCGGGGCCGAAAAGCCACGAGGAGCGAGGCATAAGGCGCAGCCTTCATCGAAGGGAAGGGAATGGATGCGGGAGCGAGCCGTGACGATAATCCATCGGCCGGAACGCCGGAAGGGACGGATTGGTGCCCTCCTCGCTTCTTTGTGACATTATTTTCCATAATACAGATTATATGATCGACATCGGCTTTGGGGTGAGGAGCAGCATAGCCGCTTTCACGTCCTGCTGCCCAACGACGGCCACCGCTCGGTGGGCGCCTCTGCCCTTGGCGGTGCCCAGAATGCACGCTACATAAACCACAGTTTATACCCAACGGTCAGGTTCCGGTGAACGACGCCTTCGCGCTGACGTTTGCGCCGACGACATGGCGGCATCGATGCGCCGCTGCGCTGCTTGCCGCTGTCATCGGAGCCAGCGTGTGGCCGGTCCATGCCTCCAACTCCTCCACGGACGGCGAAACCGCACCGGCTCAGGCGCTTACCGCACCGGACGATGCGCCGATTCCCGCGGTGCCCGATCTGTCAGCGTTGCGGACGGCCTTGACGGAGTTTCATTGCGCCGAGTTGGAGGTCGCCGTCGGCAAGGATCAGAGGATTGCGATTTCCGGCTTGACCGCGGGTGACACCGATCCGGACAGTCTTGCGTTGCTCGCCCAGGACTTCCTTACCGGCCAGCGGGCCGCAGTGGAGATCGAGCGGGTATCCCCTGCCCTGTGCGAACCGCTGACCCTGATCGGCCCTTTTCGGGCTTCCAACGCCGGCTCGGCGGCGTCCTTATCGATCCGCTTCAAGGAAGCCGCCGGAACATCGTTCGTGGACGGCCAGGATTTGATGTTTGACATTGTAGCCCCTGATTTTCCAGCGCACCTGCAGGTGGACTATTTCACGTCGGACGGCGACGTGATTCATTTGTTGCCCAACCCTCTGGAGATCAGCGGCCGCGTGGAGTCCGGTGCGGTTCGCCGTCTGGGTGAGCGCGGCGCCGGAGGGCGCTTCTGGAGCGTCGGGCCGCCCTACGGTCACGAGTTGATCGTCGTGGTGGCCAGCCCAGCACCTTTGTTCGCCGCGCCGCGTCCCGAAGCCGAGGCGGTGGCGTCCTATCTTCCCGCTTTGAAACAGGCTTTGGACTCCGCCGCACCGGCCACCGTGGCCACCGCACGCTTCCTCAAAACCAGAGCGCCTTGATGCGCCGTTGGGTCAGGGCGGGAGACGCACGAATCGCGCAAGGATGAGGGTGATGTTGTCCGGCCCGCCCGCACCGTTGGCGAGGGCAATCAACCGGGCACAGGCGTCTTCGCCAGTAAGCGGCGGCTGTTGGGTGAGAATGCGCTGGATCACGCCCTCCGGCACGATGCCGGTCAGCCCATCCGAACACAGAAGATACAAGTCATCCGGCTGCAGATCATGTACGGCGATTTCGGGCTCAACCTGCTCGCCGGTGCCAAGCGCGCGAACGATGATGTTGCGATGGGGAGCCTGTCCACGGCGTCCGTTGTCCAGCCAGACTTGATAAAGACTGTGATCGCGCGTCAGCAGGCGCAACTCGCCGCCGCGCAGGCGATACAGCCGGCTGTCCCCGGCGTGGAACACGATAACGCGGTCGGTTCCCGGCACCCGCCAGAGCCCAACCAGCGTGGTTCCCATGCCGCGCCCCTCAGCAAAGCCGCGCTGGCGGTTCAGGGCGTTGATCCGGCGGTTGGCAGCCACCACCGCAGAACGCACCATCGATGCGGCGTCCGCAGCCGCCCTCTCCTCCTCCGCCTGGGATGGCGTCCGGCCTTCTTCAGCACGGTCCTGGGCGGCGATGACCGCGGCAACCACCTCCACCGCGGTGCGGCTGGCGATGTCGCCACCGGCGTGCCCTCCCATGCCATCGCAGATCACCGCCAAGCCGCGCGCCGGGTCGAGGTGAAACGAATCCTCGTTGCGCGAACGGACACGGCCAACATCCGTTTGTCCGACAGCGATCATGTCGATCAGGGCGGAATGCATCACGCGAACGGCTCCAGCGCGTTACAGCCGAACCAGCTTCCTGGAAACAGCCTTCGGCAACGCGAAAAACCGCCTCGGCTTTGCATAAGATAATGGAGGAGAGCCTGCAGATTGAACAGCAGGAAAGGACGCGTAAAAACGCCTCAGACGCTGACGTCGAGGAGCGTGCCGCGCTGCTTGGCGCCGTAGCCGGTGCCGTTGGTCCGTGCCTGAACGGCCGCCGTCTGCGGGTCCACCGCCTGCCCCGACTGGGTCGCGTTGCGGGTATCCCGTGTCTGGTCCATCTTGCCGACCGCCTGGGTCGCCTGGACCGTCTGGGTGCGAACGGTGGGGGTGGTCTGCTGCGCCGCCTGAACCGCCGGAGACATGGCCATCTGCATCGCCGGTGTGATCGGCGGCTGAGGCTTTGCCAACGGAGGCATATTGAGCGGGTTTAACTGCATGTTAAGAACATGCGCCCGCGCACCCGCCGATTCAAGATCCGAATCGACGCAGTGATCGATTAAAAAGCGAAGGCTGCAAGTGCCCTCGCCTTTCTGCAAACCAACGAAGGTGCCGGATCAGAGCGCCGGCTGCTGTTGGGTGATGCAGTGGATGCCGCCGCCGCCGCGCACGATGTCCAGCGCCGGAACCTGAACAACCTCGCGGTCCGGAAAGGCTCGGCGCACGATGCGGAAAGCCTCGTCGTCCGCCGAATCCTCGAAGGCCGGCATGACGACGCCGCCATTGGCGATGTAGAGATTCGTGTAGGACAGGGTCAGCCGCACGCCGTTCTCATCGCGTCGCGCCGGCTGGCGGACCGGGATGACCTCCAGTTCCCGCCCCTGGGCGTCGCGGGCGCACTTCAACCGGTCCAGATTGTCCTGGAACGCTTTGAAATTGGCGTCGCCGGGATCGTCGGTGGTGATCGCCATGACGACGCCGGGCTTCACGAACAGGGCGATCTCGTCGATGTGGCCGTCCGTCTCGTCGTCCTGATAGCCCTCACCCAGCCAGATCACGCTGGAGATGCCGAGATGCTCCTTCAGAAGCGCCTCGATTTCCACCTTGCCGAGATTCGGGTTGCGGTTGGGATTCAGCAGGCACTGCTCAGTCGTCAGCAGCGTGCCCTCCCCGTCCACATGGAAAGAGCCGCCCTCCATGACCAATGGCGCTTCGAAGCGGCGCAGGCCGAGATGTTCGAGCATCAGGCGCCCGACCTGCTGGTCCTTGGCGCTGTCCGGATAGTTGCCGCCCCAGGCGTTGAAACGCCAATGGACACCGGCCAGCAGCCCTTTCCCGTCGGTGACGAAGCTGGGTCCGGTGTCGCGAATCCAAGAGTCGCTGATGGGCAGAGGCAGGATCTCAACGCCCGGCCCGCAGGCCAGGGAAGCGTCGGCGACGTCGGCGGGATCGCAGACCATGGTCACCGGCTCGAACCGGCTGATGGCGCGGGCGACGTCGGTGTAGGCGGCAGCGGCGGCGTCGAAGGCCCCCTCGGGCCACGTCTCGGGCCGGCACGGCCACGCCATCCAGCAGCGGGTGTGCCGTTCCCATTCGCCCGGCATGGTGAAGCCTTCCGCCGCCGGTGTCGTCATCTTTGAATCTCCTGCCAAATCCCTGAATGGCCCGGCTCTTGTGCATGGCCGGAGCGGGTCGTCACGGCGTCACCCGTGACCCACGCTCACCCTAACCACGGAGCGGAGGATTTGGCAACGGCCACCAAAGGGCCCATCGGAATGCCCGGAAGGGCGGCGCGCTCGACCGCTCAGCGGCGGGAGGGCGGACGGTCCGAATAACGGCGCTTGGGCGCCGAAAAAGGCATCGAAAAACCAAGACGAAGCATCGGGAACCATAAGAGCGCACGCACGATACGGCCTCATTCGCTGTTGCAGATGCCCACACAATAGCAAATGCAACGGCAAACGGCCACCCCCGCCGCCTGCGGCCGAACGGCATAGCGCCTATGAGGCGATATTTGGGGGTAACGGGGGGGCCTTGTCAGCCCCCCTGCACCGCCATCTGCTCGTCCCGCTTCCTCTGCCGGTCCTGCCGCGCCATCACCAGACTGGCGATGAAGATACCGGTGGCGACCACCACCATCATCAGCGTCGCCAGCGCGTTGATCTGCGGGCTGATGCCGAACTTCACGCTGGAGAAGATGACCATCGGCAGCGTGGTGGAGCCCGGACCCGACACAAAGCTGGCGACCACCACGTCGTCGAGCGACAGGGTGAAGGCGAGCAGCCAACCCGACACGATGGCCGGCGCGATGATCGGCAGCGTGATGACGAAGAAGACCTTGGCCGGGCGGGCGCCGAGGTCCATCGCGGCCTCTTCCAAGCTCTCGTCCAGGCTGACGAGGCGCGACTGGATGATGACCGCCACATAGGCCATGGTGAAGGTGGTGTGGGCGATGGTGATCGTCGTCATGCCGCGGCCGTCCGGCCAGCCGATCGCCTGCTCCAGCGCCACGAACAGCAGCAGAAGCGACAGGCCGGTGATGACCTCCGGCATGACCAGCGGCGCGGTGATCATGCCGCCGAACAGCGTCCGCCCGCGGAACCGCCCGAAGCGGGCCAGCGCCAGACCGGCGACGGTGCCGAGCACCACCGACGCGGTCGCCGACATCGCCGCCACCTTGAGCGACAGCCACGCCGCCCCGAGAAGCTGGTCGTTCTGCAGAAGCTCCGCGTACCATTTGGTCGAGAAGCCGCCCCACACCGTGACCAGCCGCGACTCGTTGAAGGAGTAGAAGATCAGCAGGGCGATCGGCACATAGAGGAAGGCGTAGCCGAACCACAGCGCCCAGGCCAGTTTTCCCATCTGCTTCATCGCCCGGCCTCCGTCTGACGCCCCTGGACATGCTGGAAGACCATGATCGGCACCACCAGGAACAGCAGAAGCGCGATGGCCACCGCCGAGGCAACCGGCCAGTCGCGGTTGGCGAAGAACTCGTTCCACAGCACGCGGCCGATCATCAGCGTGTCCGGACCGCCCAACAGTTCCGGAGTCACGAACTCGCCGACCGAGGGGATGAAGACCAGAAGCGATCCGGCGATGATGCCCGGCAGCGACAGCGGCAGAGTCACCGTCAGGAATGCCTTCCAGGGCCGGCAGCCGAGGTCCGCCGCCGCCTCCAGCAGCGTCGGGTCCAGCTTCTCCAGCGTCGCGTAGAGCGGCAGCACCATGAAGGGCAGATAGCAGTAGGTCATGCCGATGTAGACGGCCCAGTCCGAGTAGAGCAGTTCGAACGGCTCGGTCGTCAGGCCGGTCCATTGCAGCAGGTTGTCCACCACACCGTTGGCCTTCAGGATGCCGATCCAGGCGTAGATACGGATCAGGAAGCTGGTCCAGAAGGGCAGGATGACCAGCATCATCAGCGGCCCGCGCTTGGACGGCTCCGCCCTGGCGATGGCGTAGGCCATGGGGTAGCCGAGCAGCAGGCAGCAGACGGTGGTGACCAGCGCGATCTTCACCGAATTCAGATAGGCCAGGATGTAGAGATCGTCCCCGCCCAGCCGCAGATAGTTGGACAGGTTCAGCAGGATCTGGAGTTTGGTCGTGCCCGCGTCCTCGTCCACCAGCCAGTCGATCAGCGGCGCGTAGGGCGGCTGCGCCAGCATCGCCTCCGACAGGCTGATGCCGAACACGATCAGGAAGGGCACCAGGAAGAACAGCAGAAGCCACAGGTAGGGGATGGCGACCACCACCCCCCGCCCCCACAGGCCGATCCGGCGCAGAAGATCGATCATTGCGTCAGCACCACCCCGGCGAAGGGACGCCAGCTCAAATACACCTCGTCGTCCCAGGTGATGGGCATCTCGGTGCGCCGCACCACGTTGGGCGCCGTGACGCGCACCGTCTTGCCCGTCTTCAGCTCGACCAGATAGATCGACACGTCGCCAAGATAGGCGATCTCGCGCACGATCCCGCTGGTGACGTTGCGCCCATCGGTGTTGGCCGGCGGCTCCTTGCTCAGCGCGATCTTCTCAGGGCGGACGGCGACGCCCACCGTGGCGCCGGCGGGGACCGCCACCGCGTGGTTGATGTAGAGGTCGCAGCCGGCGTCCTCGGAGCGGATCAGCACATGGTCGGCCTGATCCTCCACCACCCTGCCCTCGAACATGTTCACCGAGCCGATAAACTCGGCGACGAAGCGGGATTGCGGGTATTCGTAGATCTCGGTCGGCGTGCCGGTCTGGGCGATGACGCCGTGATTCATGACGGCGATCCGCGAGGACATAGTCATCGCTTCCTCCTGATCGTGGGTGACCACGATGAAGGTGACGCCCAGCTTCTCCTGTATGTTGACCAGCTCGAACTGGGTCCGCTCGCGCAGCCGCTTGTCCAGCGCGCCCAGCGGCTCGTCCAGCAGAAGCAGCTTGGGCCGCTTGACCAGCGAGCGGGCCAGCGCCACGCGTTGCCGCTGGCCGCCGGAGAGCTGGTGCGGCTTGCGCTTGCCGAACTGGCCGAGCTGGACGAGATCGAGGATCGCCCCCACCCGCTCCTTGATCTCCGCCTTGGCGACGCCGTCCTGCTTCAGGCCGAAGGCGACGTTCTGCTCCACCGACATGTGCGGGAACAGGGCGTAGGACTGGAACATCATGTTGACCGGCCGCTCGTATGGCGGAATGCCGGCCATATCGACGCCGTCGATGAAGATCTTGCCCTCGGTCGGCGTCTCGAACCCGGCCAACATGCGCAGCAAAGTGGTCTTTCCGGACCCGGAGCCGCCCAACAGGGCAAAGAACTCCCCCCGGTAGATCGACAGGCTGACTTCGTCCACGGCGACGAAATCGCCGAAGGTCTTGGTCACCTTCTCGATTCGCACATAGGGCTTCTGTCCCGGGTCCTGCCAGGGCTCCAGGCGCGTGGGCTTGCGGATCGGCTGGACGGCCATGCGGCTCCTCTCGGCGTCCTCTTCTCAAGGGAACGCCCCGGCCGTTCCCGACAGGGAGCGACCGGGGCGCGTGTCGTTCATGCCGGCTTGCGCGGCGCGCTTACTTGCCGGTCTTCACCTTGGTCCAGACGCGGGTGCGGGCCCGGTCGGTGGCCTGCTTGATCGACTTCAGGGCGAACAGCTTGACGGTGCTGTTCTCCGGCAGGAAAACGGCGGGGTTGGTCTTCACCGCTTCGTCGACCGAGGCCAGCGAGGCCGGAACGGCGTTGGCGTAGCTGACCGTGTTGGAGATCGCGGCGGTGTTCGCCGGGTCCAGGATGAAGTTGATGTAGGCGTGCGCGCCCTCCTTGTTCGGCGCGTCCGCCGGGATGGCCAGCGTGTCCCACCACACCTGCACGCCTTCCTTCGGCGTGATGTATTCGACCTTCACGCCGTTCTTGGCTTCCTCGGCGCGGGCGGCACCCTGGATGGCGTCGCCGTTGTAGGCCATGACGACGCAGGCGTCGCCGCCCGCCAGGATGTTGATGTTCTGGCCGGTGACGAACTGCTTGATGTAGGGGCGGACCGCCAGCAGCGTCTTCTCGACCTTGTCCAGATCCTCCTTCTTCTCGGAGTTCGGATCAAGGCCGAGGTAGTTCAGCACCGACGGGATCACGTCGATGGCCGAATCCATCACGGTGATGCCGCAGGCCGCGACCTTCTTCGCCACCTCCGGCTTGAAGATCAGGTCCCAGCTGTCGAGCGGGACGTCGGGGGCGACGGCCTTGATCTTCTCCGGGATGATGGCGATGCCGACCGTGCCGCCCAGATAGGGCACGGCGAACTTGTTGCTGGGGTCCGAGTTCTCGAGGAGCTTGAGAACCTTCGGGTCGACGTTCTTCAGATTCGGGATCTTCGCCTTGTCGAGCGGCGCCACGACCTTCGCCTGGATCATGCGCGACAGGGTCGGCTCGGCGGTGGGGACGATCACGTCGTAGCCCGACTTGCCGACCAGCACCTTCTGCTCCAGCAGTTCCAGGCTGTCGTACAGGTCCACCTTGGTGTCGTAGCCGGTGGCCTTGGTGAAGTCCGCCAGCGTCGATTCGCCCAGATAGTCGTTCCAGATGTAGATGTTGACCGGCTTCTTGGCCTGGGCCAGCGCCGGGCCGGCGATGGCGATCGCCGCGACGGCGCCGATGACGCTGAGAGCGAAACGTTTCATGCAGAAAGCCCCCGAATTCTGGATCGTTCGTCAGTTCGTGACTGGTCGACTTTTTTCCATTCGACGTGGGGGGCGGCGCGCATCGCACGGCGTCCCCGGCGCGAGCGCTATTGCACCCACGGGGGGGTTCGTTGTCAACGGTTTGCGGGTGGTTTTGCGGGTTTTGCGGAACGGAAACGCCCCCTTCCGCGGCGGCGGCGGAAGGGGGCGGAAATATGCTCAAACGTTCAGCAGAAGATTCTCGCGCTCCCAGGAGCTGATCACGCGGTGATAGGCTTCGTACTCCGCCTCCTTCACGCAGGTCACCGCGTCCAGGAATTTTTCGCCCAGCACCTCCTTCAGGGGCTTGCAGGCGTTGAACTTCTGAAGCGCGTCGCCCTGGTGGCGCGGCAGGGTGAAGGCCAGCCGGTAGGCGGACCCCTTCACCGGGTCGGTCGGCTCCAGCCCCTGGGCCATGCCGAGATAGCCGCAGGCCAGCGACGCGGCGATGGCGAGGTACGGATTCGCGTCGGCGCCGGCCACCCGGTTCTCCACCCGGCGCGAATCGGCGGGCGAGACGGGAACGCGCAGGCCGGTGGTGCGGTTGTCGCGGCCCCAATGCACGTTGATCGGCGCGTCGGAGTTCGGCACCAGCCGGCGGTAGGAGTTCACGTTCGGCGCCAGAAGCGGCATCGCGTAGGGCAGATACTTCTGAAGTCCGGCGATGTGGGACATGAACAGCGGGGTGTCCGCCCCGTTGGCGTCGGAGAACAGGTTGCGCCCGGAATCCGCATCGACCACCGACTGGTGGATGTGCATGGCGCTGCCCGGCTCGTTCTGCATCGGCTTGGCCATGAAGGTCGCGTAGACCTGATGGCGCAGCGCCGCCTCGCGCGCCGTCCGCTTGAACAGGAAGGCCTGGTCGGCCAGTTCCAGCGCGTCGCCGTGGTTGAAGTTGATCTCGATCTGCGCCGCCCCGGCCTCGTGGGTCAGGGTGTCGATGTCGATGTCCTGCGCTTCGCAGAAGTCGTAGACCATCTCGAAGATCGGATCGAACTCGTTCACCGCGTCGATGCCGAAGGCCTGCCTCCCGCTCTCCACCCGCCCGTTGCGGCCGACCGGCGGCACCAGCGGATAATCGGGGTCCTTGTTGACCTGGACGAGGAAGAATTCCAGCTCCGGCGCCACCATCGGCTTCCAGCCGCGCTCCTCATAGAGCGACAGCACCCGCTTCAGCACATGGCGGGGCGAGAAGTTCACCGGGCTGCCGTCGGCGTAGACGCAGTCGGTGATGACCTGGGCGGTCGGCTCCTCGTACCAGGGGACGAAGCGGATCGTCCGCTCGTCCGGGATCATGTAGATGTCGGAATTCTCGTCCGAGGTGACCGCGTCGTCCTCCGGGTACTCCCCGGTGACGGTCTGGACGAAGATCGCCTCGGGCAGCCGCAGACCGCGGTCGCGCAGGATGCGCAGGAACTTCTCGGCGGGCACGATCTTGCCGCGCGCGATGCCCGACATGTCGGGCACGAGGCATTCCACTTCGGTGATGCGGTTCTTCTTGATGAAGTCTTCCATGAAACCCATGAACGTATGGACCGCACCGGACGGTGGGCAGCCCCTCCCTGCTGTGAACGACCGCCTTACTATGATCCCGCACCCCCACCTCGCGCCAGAGGGGAACAAAGATCCTGCCCATATGACCGCTGGAATCATTGACGGGGCGGGGGTCCCTCCCCTAACTCGGCGGTCATGCCGACATCATCCCACATCCGCTCGTGGTACGCCGACACCGCGACTCCATACCCGCAGCACCCGGTGCTGGAGGACTCGCTGTCCTGCGACGTCTGCGTGGTCGGTGGCGGCTACACCGGGCTGATGACCGCGCTGGAACTGGCCGAGCAAGGCTACGACGTGGTTCTGCTGGAAGCCAACCGCGTCGGCTGGGGGGCTTCGGGCCGCAACGGCGGGCAGATCATCACCGGCTACAACAAGTCGATGAGCACCATCGAGCGCTGGGTCGGGGCGGAGGACGCCCGGCGCCTGTGGGACCTCGGCGAGGAGTCGAAGGCATTGCTGGCGGAACGGGTGGCGAAGCACGCCATTCCCTGCGACCTCACCTGGGGCTTCGCCCACGCGGCGGTGAAGCCGCGCCACATGGACGACGTGGCGGCGATGGAGCGCGAGATGCGCGACCGCTACGGCTACGACAAGGTCCGCGCGCTCGACCGCGAGGCCATGCGGGCGGTGGTGGGCAGCGACGCCTATGTCGGCGGGCTGGCCGACGACGGAAGCGGGCACCTGCACCCGCTGAACTACGCGCTGGGCCTCGCCGATGCCGCCGCGCGGGCCGGCGTGCGCATCTTCGAGGACAGCCGCGTCGCCGCTATCGGCACCGGGGATCGTCCCTTTGCCAGCACGGCGAAGGGCCGGGTGACAGCGCGTTTCCTCGTGCTGGCCGGGAACGCCTATCTGGGGGCGCTGGCGCCGCGCCTGTCGGCTGTGGTGATGCCCGTCGCCACCTACATGATCGCCACCGAGCCGCTGGGCGAGGCCACTGCGACGTCCCTGCTGCCGACCAATCTGGCGGTCAGCGACATGAACTTCGTGCTCAACTACTTCCGCCGCTCCGCCGACCACCGGCTGCTGTTCGGCGGCGGCGTCAGCTATTCCGGCCTGGACGCGCCGGGGCTGAAGATCGCCATGCGGTCCAAGATGCTGGCGGTCTTCCCGCAGCTCCGCGGCGCCGCGGTCGATCACTTCTGGGGCGGCCATGTCGCCATCACCATGAACCGCATGCCGCAGGTCGGGCGGCTGACGCCGACCACTTATTTCGCCCACGGCTATTCGGGCCACGGGGTGGCGCTGGCCGGCATGGCCGGTCGGGTCATGGCGGAGGCGATCCGCGGCGCGGCGGAGCGGTTCGACGTGTTCGCCAGGGTGCCCCACCTGCCCTTCCCCGGCGGGCGGCGATTCCGCACACCCGCCCTTGTCCTCGCGATGCTCTGGTTCCGGCTGCGCGATCTGCTGTAACCTGCCCGTCCCATTCCCGCTTCCGGTCCCCGCCCATGTCCGACGTTACCGATCCCGAAACCGGAAGCACGGATGCCGATGCCACGGCGGCGCCAGCCGTCGCGGCGCCGCCCGATTCCTCTCCGGCTGCGCCGATGCGGGACACGCACTTCGATTTCGAGCACAAGGTCTTCAGCCTGTCCGGGGCCTTCTTCTGCATCGACCCCTCGTCCAAGCAGCCGGTGCTGCACATCCTTCTGGGCGATCTGAAGGCCGCCCTGCCCTTCAACACGCTGATGGAGTCCTTCGACATCAAGGAGGACAGCCGCGACGCCAAGCTGCTGGATGTGGTGGAAAAGGGCTTGGCGTATGTGAAGCAGATCCGCCCCGGCGAGCAGATTCCCGGCGAGCTGCTGGACGGCCGGGCCTCCTGGTCGGTGGAGGAGAAGCACCGGACCATCGCGCGCGGGCGCCTGACCGTCCAGCTCGTCTCCTCGATCTCCGGGACTGAGATGATCGTGGTGAAGGCCGACGAGCTGGAACAGATCGTCGAGGACCCGCAGACCAAGCAGCGTGTCAAGGCCGCCTTCAAGGACATCGCGGCGAAGCTCGGCCTGAAGGACAACTATGAGCAATACCTGACCGACCGCATCGAGGACCTGACCCAGGAGCTGTCCTACATCGAGGCGTTGCGCGACCGCTTCAACGCGATCCGCGCCATCAGCGGCAAGCTGACCCGGCTGACCCAGATCTACCGGACCGATCGCACCCTGTGCAACGAGGTCGCGCGCATGCAGGGCCTGCTGGGCAAGCCGCTGAAGGATTATGACGCCATCTTCGAACAGGCGGATGCCCAGACCGGCGAGATCTTCGGCGCGCTGAAGTCCTTCGACACCACCGTGACCTTCATCCGCAAGATCCGCGACGACCTGCGCGCCCGGCTTCTGGAGTGGGAGGACATCCTCCAGGCCTGGGACACCACACCGGTAGAGAAGTCCACCGCCATCGAACAGTTGCAAAAGCAGACCTACCGTTTCCTCGCCAACCGCTTCATGGAAACCAAAGTCTGGATTCGCAAGTAACCGAATTCTCCGCCCTCCCCCGCCGTTGCCGTGGCCGAAGATTCGAATGGCTGCGATGATCGAAATCGGCTTGTCACCGGAAAGGCGCTCACCAAACATCCCTCCATCCACACCTTGACGGTGGCCGACACGGAGGATGTCGCCATGAGAGCAATCAAGCTGTCTTTATGGGGAATTTTAGCCCTTCTCACGATTTTATGGATCGCCGCCGAACCCGGCGTGTTTCTGGCGGATGGTTTCTTCAGCCTTCGCGCCCAATTGGTTCAATACAGCGGAATCATTGCCATCGGCTGCATGGCCGTGGCGATGATCCTGGCGTTGCGGCCGCGCTGGCCGGAGGCGTGGTTCGGCGGTCTCGACAAGATGTACCGCCTGCACAAATGGCTGGGCATCGCCGGCCTTGTCGCGGCGGTCGTCCATTGGCTGTGGGCCCAGGGGCCGAAATGGGCGGTGGGCTGGGGATGGCTGGCCCGACCGCAGCGGGGACCGCGGGCGATTCCCGACAGCTCCCTCGAACAGTCGCTCCGCAGCCTGCGCGGCACCGCCGAATGGCTCGGCGAATGGGCCTTCTATGCGGCCGTGCTGCTGATTGCCCTGGCACTGTTCAAGCGCCTCCCCTACCGGCTGTTCTTCAAGACGCACCGCCTGCTGACGATCGCCTATCTCGTGCTGGTTTTCCACGCCGTCGTGCTGACCGACTTCGCCTACTGGAGTTCGCCCATCGGCTGGGTGATGGCGCCGCTGCTCGCCGCCAGCGCCTGGGCCGCTATCGTCGTGCTTCTCGGCCGGATCGCCGCCGACCGGCGGGTTCCCGGCACAATCAACGCCCTCCATTACTTTCCAGGCGTGCGCACGCTGGAGGTGGCGATTGACGTTCCGCAGGGCTGGCCGGGCCACAAGGCGGGCCAGTTCGCCTTCGCCACCTCGGACAGGGCGGAGGGTGCCCATCCCTACACCATCGCCTCGGCCTGGAACGACGCCGAGCGCAAGATCACCTTCGTGGTCAAGGAACTGGGCGACCACACCCGGCGGCTGCGGGAACGGCTGGCGGTTGGCCAGGCGGTGACGGTCGAAGGTCCCTACGGCTGCTTCACCTTCGACGACTCCTGCCCGCACCAGATCTGGGTGGGCGGCGGGATCGGCGTCACGCCCTTCATCGCCCGCATGAAGTTCCTGGCGGCAAGCGCCAAAGGGCCACGGCAAACCATCGATTTCTTCCACACCACCAGCGAGTATGACGGGGACGCGATCGCGAAGCTCACCGCCGACGCTGCGGCGGCGGGGGTTCGCCTCCATGTCCTGATCGACGGCCGCGACGGCCGCCTGGACGGCGAGCGCATCCGTGCGCTGGTGCCGGAATGGCGCGACGCCAGCGTCTGGTTCTGCGGGCCGGTCGGCTTTGGGCAGGCGCTGCGGCACGACTTCGCGGCCCACGGCCTGCCGGTGGACCAGCGCTTCCACCAGGAACTCTTCGCAATGCGCTGACCTTAAAAAACCTTACGCCTCCGGCTCGCGCAGCAGGGCACCCTGGCGCAGCAGTTCGCGCTGGATGGCCCCGACCGGGATGTCGCGGGTGCGTTCGCCGCGCCGCGCCGCCATCGAGGCGCACACGCCGGCGGCCTGCCCCGTCGCCATGCAGGTGGGCGTGACCCGGTAGGAGGAATGGGCCTCATGGCTGCCGGAGATGCAGCGGCCCGCCACCAGCAGCTTTTCCATGCCCTTGGGCAACAGGGCGCGCATCGGCACCTCGTACCATTCGCCGGAGGGCACGCGCTTCAGAACCGTGCCGCGGCCGGTCGGGCTGTGGATGTCCACCGGGTAGGTGCCGCGCGCGATGGCGTCCTTGAACTTCGCCGCGCCCAGCACGTCGTCCGCGGTCATGGCGTAGTCGCCGACGATGCGCCGCGTCTCGCGGATGCCGACGCCGGTGCCGGTCTGGCAGGTGTAGGCGTTGGCGAATCCAGGGGCGTATTTGCGCAGGAAATTGGCGATCTGCGCGGCCTGCCGATGGCTCTCCCATTCCGCGCGGGTCAGGTCGAAGACGTTGGTTCCCAGCGCGCCGGTGACCCGCGTGCAGTTCAAGGCGATCTCCCCGGGGTGGGTGGTGGCGAAGAACAGGATGTCCTCGCGCGCCAGATCGAGATCGCCGTTGGCGGTGGCCTTCGACACGAGGTCCCACAGCCCATGCACGCCGCGCCATTGCGTCGGATGCTCCCGCACATAGCCGTTGAAGGCGTCGTGGTCGAAGGCGACCATGCGGAACATCAGCGTCATGGGCTGGGTCAGCCCGTCCTCCTCCCGCCCGACCTCGTAGTCGCAGCCGGCCAGCGCCGCGATGTCGCCGTCCCCGGTGCAATCGACGATCACGTCGGCCTCGATCACCACCGGGCCGGACTTCGTCTCGAAGACCACCGCGCCGGGCTTCCCAGGCTCGCCGAGGACGGTGGAGGCGAAGGCGTGCAGCAGCACCTTCACCCCGGCCTCGTCGAGAATTTGCTGCGCGGTGACCTTCAGCACCTCCGGGTCGAAGGGAACGGTGAAGCCGGTGTCCGGCGAGGGCGGAACGGCCCCCTGGTTGGTGTAGAGACGCCCCAGAAAGACGGCCAGCGCCCCGCCCACCACCGGCTCGCCGGGGCCGTGGTCCTGCGGCATCAGGCGGGTGTTGTCCACCACCGCCACCGAGCCGCGCTGGGTGTAGAAGCTCATCCAGGGCATGACGAGCGCCGCCGTGGCGTTGCCGCCGAGGAAGCCGTAACGCTCCACCAGGATGGTCTCGGCCCCCGACTGGGCCGCACCGATGGCCGCCCCCATGCCGGCCGGTCCGCCGCCGACGACGAGGACGTGGCAGCGCGCCACCTTCATGGCGCGGCGCGGCGGCAGGGTGACCGATTCAGGGTTCGGAGGACAGGGCAGAACGGGCAAGACAGGCTCCTTTCGTCATTCCGCCGACTATCATTCCGCCGGCTCGACCGCGGCTTCGGCGCGCGAGGTCACTGTCCGTAGGGCCAGCGGCGCCGTTTCGCGGGCGCGGTCCATCAACACGGGAATCCGGTCGCGCAGCAGTCCCTTCTGCTCCGCACGGTGGTCCCACAGGCGGTCGAGATCGGCGAGGAAGGTTCCGGCTGTGGTGTGGGACACGCTCGCCCGCGGCTCCAGCCCCACCGAGGACAGGAAATCCGACACCTTGGAGGCGTAGGGCAGCGCAATCAGCGGCGTGCCGGTGATGGCCGCGAAGATCAGGAAATGCAGCCGCATCCCCACGGCCATTTCGAAATGATCCATCAACCCGATGATCTGGCGCGGCGTGTAACGGTACTGCAGCAGATGGGCGCGTTCCGACACGGCCATGCGGCCCATGACACGGTGAGCCTCCCGCACGTCGGCGCGCTCCATCGGCACGAACACCACATCGGCGCCGAAGCGCTGCACGATGTAGTCCGCCGCTTCGGCCAAAAGCTGGTGATAGGCCGCGTCGGTGAGTTCCGGCGCTGCGGCGCCCTGCTCGCGCACCGACAGGCCGACCAGCGGACGGCCACGCGGGATGCCGGCCTCGGCCAGCATATCTTCGGTGAAGGGCTCCGGCTTCAGCAACAGTGCCGGATCGGCGGTGACCGTCACGGGGACCTGCACGCCGATCTCCTCAATCAGCCGCTTGGCGCTCGGTTCGCGGACGGTGATACCGCTCATGCGGTTGAGCCCCTCGCGCACCGCGTCGCGCTCAACCCGGTCCTTCAGCGGACCGACGCCGATGGCGAAGGTGTAGGTCGGGACACCCAGCTTCTGCGCGATGGTGACCTCGCGCAGGTAGGTCTGCGCCTCGCTGTCGTAGAGAATGCCGCCGCCCCCCAGGAGCAGCAGATCGAGCCGCTCGACCTCCGGCGTGATCTCGTCCTTCATGGCTTCCCGCGGATTCAGGACGCGGTCCACCGCATGGCTCTCGCGGGTGTGGGCGGCGTTGCGCGAAAAGACGACCACCTCCACCCCCGGCACCGTGGCGCGCAACTGCTCGATGGCCGAAGTGAGGATCGCCTCGTCCCCCAGATTCAAGCCGCCGTACGACCCTGAAATGCCTATGACCGTCATCCGAACCCCCTGCCGCACCGAAGCCGTGCGCCTATGCCTTCGGGTGCAACCCGACCGGCTGGCGAAGGTTCCATGCGATCGGTACTCTGCGGTCGCGTTCATCCGGAGTCGGACGAGCAGGATGTTGGAAGGGGAAGACAGGGCAGACGATGCAGAGACCCAAGCTGTTTCTCGACCTCGACGGCGTTCTGGCCGACTTCGACCGCGGCGTGAAGGCGGTCACCGGCAAACGCCCGGAGGAGATCCCGATGAAGGTCATGTGGCGGGAGTTGTCCCGCCATCCCGACTTCTTCGGCACGCTCGACTTCATGCACGACGCGCAGGATCTTTGGCGATTTTGCGAACCTTACGCGCCGACCATCCTGACCGGTCTGCCGCTCGGCTCCTGGGCGCCGGAGCAGAAACGGCGCTGGGTCACCCATATGCTGGGTCCCCACGTGCGGGTCATCACCTGCATGGCCCGTGACAAGCACCGCCATGGCGGGCCGGGCACCGTTTTGGTCGATGACCGTGAGAAGGCCCGCGATCCCTGGACAAAGGCGGGCGGCGACTTCATCCTCCACACCGGCGCGAAGGAGAGCATCGCCGCCCTGAAGCGCCTGGGCTTCACCGGCTGACCGGCGGCGTCACTCCGCCGGCAGCCGCTTGCCCTCGCTGCGCGTCTTGAGAAGCGAGACCACCACGCCCCCCGCGATCAGGGTCAGCGTCACGCCCAGCGAGATCAGCGGGTCCGGCTTGCCGAAGACCTGCGTGTAGAAGATCTTGCCGCCGATGAAGACGAGCACCAGCGCCAGCGCGTATTTCAGGTAACGGAAGCGGTGGACCATCGCCGCCAGCGCGAAGTAGAGCGCGCGCAGGCCGAGGATGGCGAAGATGTTGCTGGTGTAGATGATGTAGGGATCGGTGGTGATGGCGAAGATGGCCGGCACGCTGTCCACCGCGAAGATCAGATCGGCGAACTCGACCATCATCAGCGCCAGGAAAAGCGGCGTGGCGTAGAGGGCGGTCCGCCCGTCCGGCCCTGCCTCGCGCACGAAGAACTTCTGGCCGCGGAAGCCGTCGGTGATCCGCAGGTGGCGGTTCAGGAAGCGCAGCGCCGGGTTGTTGGCGAGGTCCGGCTCCTTGTCCACGGCGAACAGCATCTTCACGCCGGTGAGCAGCAGGAAGGCGCCGAAGACGTAGAGCACCCAATGGAACTCGCTGACCAGCGCGGCGCCGGCGGCGATCATCAGGCCGCGCATCACGATCACGCCCAGGATGCCCCAGAACAGCACGCGGTGCTGGTAGGAGCGCGGGACCGCGAAGTAGGTGAAGATCAACGAGATGACGAAGACGTTGTCGAGCGACAGGCTCTTTTCGATGAAGAAGCCGGTGTAGTACTGGGCCGCCGCGGTGTCGCCCATCGACCACCAGACCCAGCCGCCGAACAGCAAGGCAACGGCGATGTAGAAGGCGGAGAGACGGAGGCTTTCCTTGACGCCGATCTCACGGTCGCGGCGGCGGTTGAGGATGCCGAGGTCGAAGGCCAGCAAGGCCAGAACGAGGCCGACGAAGGTCAGCCAGACCCACACCGGCTTTCCCATGAAATCGAGAAAGATGGGTGCGATAAGGGAATCCATAACAAGACCCACTTGATTGCGCTGCGTCTGCAGTGAATTCAAGCGGTGTCCGACATCACGGCTGACGCCTCAGCCGTCAGAGGGGCCCGGACCCGAACGCCGCTCAAGTGGTGTTGCTGTTTTTCCGTTCAAGGCCTGGTTCCGGCGAGTCGATCAACTATCGACAGAAAACATCCTCCGTTTTCCGCTCGCTCAACACCGTTGTGCCGCGGTGGGCGGGCGCTTTGATGCATCCGGGCCACAGGGGATGCAAGAACTCATCATTGGCAAAACACTTATGGTTGCCTTTACGGCCATCGCTCTTGTGTCGATGGATTCAATCTGCCAAGAACACGGAAAAATCCACACGCGCACAGGCATCAGGAGTTTCGCATGAACCAGGCCGAGCTCATCGAGACCGTCGCAACCAACGCCGGCATCCGCAAATCCGATGCGGCAAAGGTCGTCCAGTCGGTGTTCGAAGGCATTTCCTCGGCGCTCGGTCGCGGTGAGGATGTGCGCCTCGCCGGGTTCGGCATTTTCGAGGTTGCCGAGCGCGCCGCCCGCGAAGGGCGCAACCCGCGCACCGGCGAGGTGGTGCAGATCGCCGCGTCCAAGGCGCCACGGTTCAAGCCGGCCAAGCAATTGCGCGACGTGGTGAACGTCTGATCGAAATCGCCCAAATCCAAGGCTGTTCCAAACGGCTGATCCACAGGGGAACGGAGCTGAACGCGGCCATGACCATCGAAGCATCGGAACTGCAGGCCCTGACCGCCAAGGTCGTTGCGGCCTATGTCGGCAACAACACGGTGCCGGTCGCCGACCTGCCGGCGCTCATCCTCAACGTGCAGACGGCCTTCAACGGCCTTGGCGAAGAGAAATCCGCACCGGCCAAGGCCGATCTGGTCCCCGCGGTGCCGATCAAGAAGTCGGTGACCCCAGAATACATCATCTGCCTGGAAGACGGGAAGAAGCTGAAGATGCTCAAGCGGCATCTGAAGACCGTCTACGACATGTCCCCGGACGATTACCGCGCCAAATGGAGCCTGCCGGCGGAATATCCAATGGTCGCCCCGAACTATGCGAAGGCCCGGTCGGAGATGGCCACGAAGCTCGGCCTGGGCCGCAAGCGGGTGGTTCAAGACTGATTCCCTGCCCTACGCAGTATACGCAAGAACGGGCGCATCGTGAGGATGCGCCCGTTCTTGCGTTCAGCGGCCATGGAACGACGCCAGGGAAACGATCAAGGCGCTCCAGCGCGACGACATCGTGTGCGGCGGGGCATAAAAAACCCAGCATGCGCTTCCGGAGTGTTTCCTTCCTGAACTCCGGTCGTTGGACGAACCAACAGCCCTTTTTCCCAATCCCGTCAATGCCCCTCAGGGCGCCTCAGGCGGTGATGCATCCCCGTTGCCGAGCGGGCGCTGCATCAGGACGCTGTCCACCCAGCGCCCGAACTTGAACCCCACCGCCTTCAGCAGGCCCGCCGGCTCGAAGCCCAGGCTGCGATGCAGACCGATGGATGAGGCGTTTGCACTGTCGCCGATCACCGCGATCATCTGGCGGCATCCAGCCTCCTCACAGCGATCGATCACCGCCGAGAGCAAAGCCCGGCCAGCACCGCGCCCCATGCACTCCGGATCGAGATAAATCGAGTCCTCGACGCTGTAGCGGTAAGCGGTGCGCAGCCGGTACGGACCGGCATAGGCATACCCTATGACCCTCCCATCCATCTCCGCAACGACATAGGGCATACCCCGAGCCAGCACGTCGTCCCGCCGACGGGCAAGCTCTTCCAGACCGGGTGGGACTTCTTCGAAGCTGGCCGCACCGGTCAGGACATGGTGAGCGTAGATCGCCTGGATGCGCACCAGATCGTCCGGTCGGCTGCTGCGAATGTTCATGATAGGGCCTCCCGCCTTGCGTCTTCCTGGGTTTCCTTCCGGAATAGCACGCCGGCAACCCCGCCGAACAGAAGCGTCACCATGGACCGCGCCTGCGCCGCTCTGCTCATCCCCGAAAAAGGTAATATGCAAAAAGACCAATCAATCTAGCCTGTATGGCCATGGCTTATGAAATGGATACCTATCTCCGGCTGAGTGATGACAAAGCGGAGATGGCCGCATCTGCCTTCACTCCAAACGAAAGCCGTCATATTTTCGCCAATCTCCCAAAAGTTCTCCCGATCTTTTTGGCATTCATAAGGACCGAATAGTCCGGATATACGCCAAAAAATATTTCTGACCCGCCGTTTCAAGGCTTGATCCAACTTGGTGGTGGCGGCACAGTATCAATGTCTGATTGACGTGTTCCTGGATAATTTCGGCAAATCCCCACAATAAGAATGCCGAAACGATGGGCGGCTGCGAACGGCCATCGAAAAGGTTCCACGGCAAGAGACGGTGGAGCGTTGGAGAGAGGAGGCCGGTGTGCTCAAGAAACTCCTGACTGGTGAAAACGCCAGCCTGACCCGTTACGTCGAGGAGTCGAAGCGGTTCCCCATCCTGGCCCCCGACGAAGAGCGCGAGCTGGCCGTCGCTTGGCGCGACCGCGGGAACGGCCATGCGCTGGAGCGTCTGGTGGGTAGCCACCTGCGGCTTGTCATCAAGATCGCCCGCGGCTTCGGCGGTTACGGTCTGCCGCTGGTCGACCTCGTCGCCGAAGGCAATGTGGGTCTGATGCAGGCCGCTCAAAAATTCGATCCGGGCCGTGGATTCCGTTTCGCGACCTACGCCACCTGGTGGATCCGCGCGGCCATACAGGAATACATCCTGCACAGCTGGTCCCTGGTGAAGATGGGCACGACCGCCGCGCAGAAGAAGCTGTTCTTCAACCTGCGCCGCCTGAAGAGCCAAATGCAGGAATTGGAGCAGGGCGACCTGTCTCCGTCCACCGTTACCGCCATCGCGACCGAGCTGGATGTGCCGGAGCAGGAGGTGATCGAGATGAACCGCCGGCTGTCGTCCAACGACAGCTCGCTCGACGCCGCCATGTCGAGCGATGGCGAAACCAACTGGCTGGAGCTTCTGGCCGACGACCGCCCAACCCAGGAGAGCGTGATCGCCGATGCCGACGAGTTGGCGCTGCGCCGCCGGCTGGTCGGACAGGCCCTGGAGCGCCTGGACGACCGTGAACGCCGCATCCTGTTCGAGCGCCGCCTGAAGGAGGATCCGTCCACCCTGGAGTCGTTGAGCCAGCAGTTCTGCGTGTCGCGTGAGCGGGTGCGCCAGATCGAGGTTCGGGCCTTCGAAAAACTGCAGAAGGCCGTCCTGAGTGCCGCCCAGGCTCTGCGCCGCGCCCCGGCCCATATGGCCGCCTGATGTAGCCGAACAGACATTTTCACGATGGTTCACAACATACCGGCGGATGCCAAACGGCTCCGCCGGTTTCTATTTCATTAACACCTGATGATTTGCAAGGCCTGCGACAATGCTGCCGGTTTCCACACCGATCGTAACCCTCCATAGTGCGCGCGCAGGTTAGTTTCTTTGCATTAAAAACAAATTTTGCTAATCTGATGCGGTCCCATTTTCGCGGGGAAGTCGATCCATGTCGCATTCCGACCAGACACAGTCCATCCTCGACCGAATCTCCTTCTTGCGAATCGACGAACCCTCAAAGGCCATTCTTCGAGAATTCCAACCTCATCTCGCCCAGCGCATCGATCAGGTCCTTGAGGATTTTTACGGCTACCTGCGCTCGGTCCCGCAGATCGCGACGCTGCTCGCCAACCCCACGGTGGTCAGCCGGGCGCGCGAGATGCAGAAGCAGCATTGGCTGAAGAACGTTTTCACCGGCACCTTCGACGACGCCTACATGGCGCAGGTTCTGAAGATCGGGCAGGCCCACCAGCGCATCGGTCTGGAACCGCGCTGGTACACGGGTGCTTATTGCTTCACGTTGAACAAACTGATCGACCTCGCCTATCAAGTCTACCGCAAGAAGCCGGAGAAGCTTGCCCAGCTGATGCAAGCGATCAATAAGGCGGTCTTCCTGGACATGGATCTGGCGACCTCCGTCTATGTCGACCTGAATACCGCCGCGATCATTTCGCGCGAGCTGGGAACCACCGCCGACTCGTTCGAACGCGAGGTGAAGAGCGTGGTGCAGGCCGTAGCCTCCGCCGCGCAGCAGCTCCAGGGCACCGCTCAGAACATGAGCCGCACCGCCGAGGAGACCAGCGCTCAGTCCACACAGGTGGCCGCGGCGGCGGAGGAGGCCTCCGTCAACATCCAGACCGTCGCTGCGGCGGCGGAGGAACTGACTGCATCCATCGGCGAGATCAGCCACCAAGTGACCCAGTCGGCGGCCATCGCCGGTGAGGCCATGTCACAGGCGGAACGCACCAACACCACCGTTCAGGGGCTGGCCGACGCCGCCAGCCGGATCGGTCAGGTGGTGAAGCTGATCCACGACATCGCCAGCCAGACCAACCTCCTCGCCTTGAACGCCACCATTGAGGCGGCGCGCGCCGGGGAGGCCGGCAAAGGCTTTGCGGTCGTGGCGTCGGAAGTGAAAAGCCTTGCCAACCAAACCGCCAAGGCGACGGAGGAGATCAACTCCCAGATCGGCGCGGTTCAGGGCGCAACGCAGGACGCTGTACTCGCCATCCGCTCGATCTCGGAGACCATCGCGCGCATCAACGACATTTCGACTTCTATCGCCTCGGCCATGGAGGAGCAGGGTGCCGCCACCACCGAGATTGCCCGCAATGTCCAGCAGGCGTCGATCGGCACCCGCGAGGTCAGCGAAACCATTGTGCGTGTCAATTCCTCGGCGTCGGACACGGGGGCCGAAGCGCGCAGCGTCCTGTCGGCGACGAATGAACTGTCCGTTCAATCGAACAATCTGCACGCGGAGGTAGACCGTTTTCTGGCGCGGGTTCGGGCCGGCTGATCGCTGGAACGGTTTGTAGCCGGCGGCCCGAGGCGGTGCCGCCGGCTCATGAGATGGACCGGCCCGCTGTATGGGCGGAGAACGCTGGCGCTGTCGTCAAAGAACGGTGCGGAGAACCGTATCGCTGATCTTGATCTTCGCCGCGTTGGCCGCCGAACGGATATCGTCAAGCGAGCGCCAATGGCTGCGGCCGCCGATGGTGGTCAAAGCACCATTCTGCATAGCCACGAAAAGGCCGGTGCGCCCCAGGTTGATAATTTTGATCATCGCACGGTCCTCCCTGTCTCCGAGCACTCTTTCTGCGTGAGAGAGGCACCTCATCACCGAACGGCTGCCTCCCAGCTCCAATTCGTTTAGAGACTTATCAAGAATCACCCTAATTCGTCAACAAGGCCGATCGTCATATCCTTTGAGTTGTTAAGGCCGCCGAGAGATCTCTGTTTTATATGCAATTTTTCTAAATACTTTCCTTTGCATCGAAGCTCGTAGCCAGATTTTTCCCGGTAAGACTTTCATCGGGCGCAAGGAACGCCGCCAGCGTCGGTCCGTTCATTCCCTCAGATGGTTCGAAGTCCGGAGGAGGAATGGACGCCGCCACCGCGTCGCAGGATGTCATCAGCCTGCCTGTCACAATTCGCCCGGCCTGCCGGACCGATCTGTCGGATCTGGAATGGTTCGGATTGCACACGCCACACCGCGAAATCCTCGCCACAGCCTTCCGCGCCCAAGAACGCGGAAGCGGCGCACTCCTGGTGGCGGAGATCAACGCCTTTCCCGCCGGCCAGATCTGCATCGACTTTCAGCGCAGGAGACATCTGCGCCGCGCCACGCTATGGGCTTTGCGGGTGTTCCAACCCTTCCGCAACCGGGGCATCGCCACGCGTCTGATGGCCGCGGCCGAGGGCGCCGCGCTCGACCATGGCTACTCGGAATCGGAACTGGGCGTGGACCGGGACAACGGCGGGGTCCTCGCCTTCTACGAACGCCTGGGATACGAACTGCGCGGCACCGAGCGGGGGCGCTATTCCTACCGCACCCCGGCCGGCGAACTGGTCCAGGTGCCCATCGATCAGTGGATCATGCGCAAGCCGCTGTTCCGGCAGGCGGCGTGGCAGACCAGTGCCGGCTTCGCGCCGGTCATTCCGCCGCCAGCGCTATGAGCCGCGCCGGGCGGCGGCGCGGCAGACGGATGCGCGCGCTGTCCAGGATGTCCGCCAGTTCCCGCGCGGAATCCGCGGCCATGGTCAGGGCGACCAGGGGAAGCCAGCGGTCGAGCACCTGGGTTGTCACGTCCCCTTCCCCGGCCTGCATGGCGGCCAGCGCGTCCAGCACCGCCATCTCGTCCATCCCGACCCGCGAGCAGGACGGGCAGCGGAACGCCGGTCGGCTGGCGTTGGTCACGGCGAAGGTGCCCAACAGGGCGAACAGCGGCAGCAGAGCCGACGACGGCACCCCGGCGACGCCGAAGCTGGCCCGCATGGCGGCCATCCCGCCTGCGGTGCCGTGACGGAACCACTGCCGGAAGCCGGTCAGAAGCGCGCGCTCAGCCGTCGTCAGATCGGACACCGTCCAGGGGGACAACCGCCCCTCGCCCACCGAATCGCACATGTTGACCCCTCCCGACTGAAGTGACGGAACTGACCTTAGACGATCCGCGCCTAATTTGCGAGTCATTCGCATTTGCAATTAACGGACCTTCTGACGCAGGGCACCCGCGCCGATGGGGGCTGTGACAACGCACCGTGACAAAGGCCGGCCCGGTCCGATGGAAAGGTCGGGTTAACCATATTCCGAGACCCTTTCCACGCCCGCAAACAGGAGCGTGGAAGGATGAGGCGGACAGTCGGACAGGCGCTGCTCGGATTGGTGGTGGCGTTGGCAATGCTCGGTACGGCGCAGACGGCGGCGGCCCAGATTCACCTGAACCCGGCCTATGGCGACGGCACCCTGCTCGGCCCGACGATGGCCCGCGGCGCGGTGGTGTGGAGCCACGGCCGGTCCGTGGAGGTGGAGGATTCGAACGCCCCCACGCCGCTCTACATGAAGACCATGCGGGACGCCGGGTGGGACGTGTTCCGGCTGGACCGCATGCGGGTCAGCGACACGCTGCCGAACAGCTCCCGCGCGCTGGCGGGCTACGCCGACCAGTTGAAGGACCGCGGCTATCGCAAGGTCGTGCTGACCGGCCAGTCCTTCGGCGCCTTCCTCTCGCTGATGGCCGCCGGGCAGAGCGACCGGGTGGACGCTGTCGTCGGCACCGCCCCCGCCGCCTTCGGCAACTTCTCCGACTCCTACGACAGCTTCCGCGACAATGCGGCGCAGCTCTGGCCGATCCTGCGCGGCATCCACAGCGCGCGGGTGATGCTGTTCTTCTTTCACGGCGACGATTTCGACCCCGGCGGGCGCGGGGAGTCGGCGCGCAGCATTCTGTCCTCGCGCAGGCTGGACCACATCGTGGTCGATCAGCCGGCGCTGTTGACCGGCCACGGTGCCGCGACGACCGGGATGTTCGTCCGCCGCTTCGGAGCCTGCATCCTGCGCTTCGCCGAGGCGCCGCCGCGCCAGGGCGATCCGTCCTGCGACGAATCCTGGGGCCGCACGCCGAGCGCCGAACTGATGCGGGCCGCGGCGCCGGAGCCGCGCACCGGCAGCGGCACCTCCTCTCCGGCGGGCACCGGGGCCCGCTCCTTCCTCGGCGTCTGGTACGGCGCCTACATCAACGGGCGGGAGATCGCGCTGGCGGTGGATCGCGTCGAAGGCGACGCCGTCTATGCCGATTATGTGCTGGGGCCGGGCATGGAGGCCGACCAGCCGATGGAGCGCGCCCAGCGCAAGGGCCGCATCGAGAACGACGAACTGGTGTTCGACGAGAAGGGGCGCAACGTGCTGCGCTACAGCATCCGGACGGACGGGCGCCTGTCCGCCACGTGGCTGGACCGCTCCGGCAAGGGCCGTCTGGAGACGACCCTCCGCCGGATGGATTGAGTGATCACAGCCGGCGGGCGAGCGCCAACAGCCCGCCGGCGCCGATCATCAGGCCGCCGGTCAGGCGGTTGAGGGTGCGGGCGGCGGACCCGCTGGTCAGTCGGGCGCCGATGCTGTTGCCCCCGGTGGCGTAGGCCATGATCCAGCCGAACTCGATCACCACCATGATCGCCACCAGCGCCACGAGTTGCGGCATCAGCGGGGCCGCCGGGTCGATGAACTGCGGGAACAGGGCCGCCATGAAGACCAGCGCCTTCGGGTTGCTGAAGGCGACCAGAAGCCCGCGCAGGAACAGGCGATGGGCCGGGGCTTCCTCCGCCGCCGCGGCGCCGCCGACGCGCGGCGAGCCGTCCGGCACCGGCGCCCGCCACGCGGCGATGCCGAGCCAGGTCAGATAAGCGACGCCCGCCCACTTCACCGCCTGGAAGGCCGGCTCCGACGCCGCCAGCAAGGCGCCGAGGCCCAGCACCGACAGGGTGGCCATCGTCGTCAGCGCCACGCACATGCCGAACCCTCCCCAGGCCGCGCGGCGGACGCCGTAGCGCAGGCCGAGGCTCATCGCCAGCAGCATGTTGGGGCCGGGAGTCATCGACAGCACGAAGGCCGTCGCGAAGAAGAATCCGAGGGTCTGCCAGTTCATCGCCGTCTTCCGAAGGGGTCCAGGATGTCACCACGACGCGGCGCGTCTGGCAAACGCCGCCTGCGCAAAGCTGGTCAACGCCCGTCCAGGTTGGGCCGGCCTGGATCACGGTAATCCCATGGCGGCGTGCGAAGCCACTCCTCCAGGCTGCCCGGCAATGCCCGGCCCTTCAGATCCGGCCGCTCGGCCGACTGGATGGGCTCGGAAGTCTTCGCGCCGAGAAGCGCGCCGGGCCACACCCGCCCGTCCCGGTCGACCCGCGCACGGTAGCGCAACCCCATGGAGGCGATGAACTCCCCCTGCCCGGTCGGGCGCCCGAACGCGAATTCGCCGACATAACGGTGACCCTCCGGCAGGGTCAACGTCCCGAAACCGGTGGCGAGGCCATGCCGGAACCGGCCCTGAAAAACCGTCCCATCCTCACGTCCACCGCGTCCAGGCCCTTCGGCCCGACCATCGACAAAGACCGCCTCGATCCAGTCCGCCGGTTCCGCGCCATCGAACATTTCAAGAACTCCAGTGCCGTGGGCGAAGCCGTTGCGGCAGGGTCCGCTCCATCGGACGGACCTCCCCGGACTCAGCTTGTGGTCGTGGACGCGGCAACCGCTGACCGGGTCGGTCAGGACCCGTTCCGCCGTTTGCCGCTCCTTCCCTTGGACGGGGCACGATAGGAACGCGCCCAGCGACAGGGCCACCAGTCCGGCAAGCAGGAACCGGGTTCGCATGATCGGACACTCCGCATGCGCGCACAGCCTTGCGCGGGAGCGGATCCAATCACCGTAAGGAGGGCGCCGTCTGTGCCCTGCCTCTCACCTCACCCCGGTTTCGTCCAGCGGGCCGCCGCCGCGTCGTCGGAGTCCTTGGCCTCCACCCAGCGCTCGCCCTCCGGGGTGGCCTCCATCTTCCAGAAAGGCGCCCTGGTCTTCAGCCAGTCGATCAGGAAATGGCAGCTTTCGAAGGCCGCCTCGCGGTGGGCGCTGGCGGTGGCGACCAGCACGATCCGGTCGCCCGGCTCCAGCCGCCCATAGCGGTGGATGATCAGAGCGTCGTCCAGCGGCCAGCGCGCCCGCGCCTCCGCCTCGATCGCCTCCAACTGCCGCTCGGTCATGCCGGGATAATGCTCCAGCGTCATGGCGCTGACGGACTCGCCGCCGGCCATGTCGCGCACCAGCCCGACAAACAGGGTCACCCCGCCGATGCCCGTCTTGCCGCCGGTCATCGCGGCCAGTTCCGCCCCGACGTCGAAATCCTCGCCCTGCACCTTCACCGTCACGGCAAAGTTTCCTTCCTCAGCCGCCGGTCACGGGCGGGAACAGGGCCACCTCGTCGCCGGCGCCGACCGGGTGGTCGTAGGGCACATGCTCCTGGTTCACCGCGACCTTGACCACCGTGCTGTTGGCGAGCGCGTCGGCGTGCTTCGGGCTGCGGGTCTTCAGCCACTCCACCAGGGCGCCGACGTCCCGGACCTCCGCCGGCAGGTCCACCGTCTCGGTCGCCACGCCGATCTTGGTGCGCAGCCAGGCGAAATAGAGGATCTTCATCACCGAACCTCACTGAAAGGCAGGAAATCCACGATCATTCCCGGCTCGACGCGGGTGATCTCTTCCGGCAGTTCGACGAGCCCGTCGGACTCGACCATCGACGACAGGATGCCCGCCCCGTCGCGCGGGTGCTTGACCGCGGTCAAAACCCCGTCGGCGGCGCGGGCGAGCGTGGCCCGCACATACTCGCGCCGCCCCGCCTTCTTCTTGTAGGTAAAGCCCGCGCGCAGCGGGAACAAGGCGGGCACCTCGTCGGCCGCCCCCATCAGGCGCAACAGAATCGGGCGGGCGATGCGCAGGAAGGTGACCATCACCGCCACCGGGTTGCCCGGCAGGCCGACGAAGACCGCGCTCTTGGCCGTGCCCAGCGCCACCGGGCGTCCCGGCTTGATCGCCAGCCGCCAAAAATGCAGCCCGCCGAGAGCCTCCACCGCCGCCTTGACGTGGTCCTCCTCCCCGGTGGACATGCCGCCGGAGGTGATGAGGACGTCGTGCGTCCCCGCCGCGGCCTCCAACGCGCCGCGAACAGCGTCGAGGCGGTCGGGCAGGATGCCGAGGTCAGTCACGCGGCAACCGAGCTGGCGCAGGGCGGCGATCAGGGCGAAGCGGTTGGCGTCGTAGATGCAGCCCGGCTCAAGCGGCACGCCCGGCTCCCGCACCTCGTCGCCGGTGGAGAAGACGGCGACGCGCAAGGCGGTGCGCACCGTCACCTCCTGCCGTCCCAGCGAGGCGAGCAGGCCGATGTCCTCCGCCCGCAGCCGGCGGCCGGCGGTCAGGACGGTGCTGCCCTGCGTCATATCCTCCCCGGCGCGGCGGCGGTTGGCGCCGCGGCGGATGCCGGGGGGAATGGCGACGGAGCCCTCCTCCGCCTTGCAGTCCTCCTGCATCAGCACGGTGTCGAAGCCCTCGGGCATCGGCGCACCGGTGAAGATGCGCACCGCCTCGCCGCGCCGTCCCGGACGATTCAGCGCATGGCCGGCGGCGACGCGCGCCGTAACCGGCAACAACGTGGCCGCGTCGGGCGTCAGGTCGTCGAAGAAGACGGCGTAACCGTCCACCGCCGAATTGTCGTGGGGCGGCACATTGAACGGAGCGACGACATCCTCGGCCAGCACATGGCCCAGCGCATCGGCAAGGCCGATCCTATGGGCCTCCGTGACGGGGTGGAGGCGGCCGGAAAGAAGCGCCAGCGCCCGGTCCACCGCCATCATCTCTCCGCCGAAGGCGAAGCAATCGTCGCTAAGCTGAGCCATCGCCCCACTCCACCCCGCACACCGCCGACCGATGACCTTATGTCGGACCAACCTGCTTCAGGCCATCCGCCGTCTCAGACAGCCTGCCCCGTCGCCCTGCACCGGTCCAGCGCGCAACGCTCGATGATGAAGGACGCGATGGCCTCCTCGTCGTTCAGGTCGAAGACGGGCACCCCGGCGTCCGGCACCGGCCCGTCGCTGGCGATCGCGACGATGCTCGGATCGTCGCGCGCGATCAGCGACTTGCCCACCGAGGCGCGCCACACCTCGATCTTCTCATGCGGCTCGCGCTTGAAGCCTTCGATCAGCAGCAGATCAACCGGCGACAGCTTCGGCAGAAGTTCCGCCAGGGACAACTCCGGCTCGTCGTCCCGGATCTCGTGCATCAGCGCCCAGCGGCGGGGCGAACTGACCAGCACCTCGGTGGCGCCGGCCTCGCGGTGGTTGTGGCTGTCCTTGCCGCGATGATCGATGTCGAAGCCCTTGTGCGCGTGCTTCATGGTCGAAACGGTCAGGCCACGCCGGATCAGCGCCGGGATCAGACGAACGATCAGCGTCGTCTTGCCGCTGCCGCTCCACCCCGTCAGGCCGAACATCTTCATGGAAGCCTCTATCCTCCGCCTTGCCGCCCATCGCTGCGCGGGCGTTCCCCGGTCACATAGCAGAAACACACGGGCATGCGAACGGACAAACCGGATTTGTGGTCCGCTCTGCCGCCAGCCGGAAAGCCGTTTGCGAAAAAAAGCGACTCGGCTCCGAAACACGGCTCAGCCCGGCGTGCGGGCCGGGTTGCCCGGGGCGCCCTTCCGGGGCTTGGCCGGTTGGTGGGCCATCATGTGCTTCAGCCCGGCGCGCATGTAATCCCACCCGGTGACGAAGGTGAGGATCGCCGCCGCCCACAGGCCCAGCGTGCCGATCAGCGTGACCGGAATGTGGGTTGGGCCGTAGTCGCCGACGATCAGAAAGCCGATCGCCACCATCTGGATCGTCGTCTTCCACTTGGCCATCCAGGTGACCGGCACCCCGACGTTCAGCCCGGCCAGATACTCGCGCAGGCCGGACACCAGGACCTCGCGCAGCAGGATGACCACGGCGGCCAGCACCGACAGCCCGGACAGCCGGGCGAAGGCGACCAGCATGATCAGCGTCGCGGCGACCAGCAGCTTGTCCGCGATGGGGTCGAGGAACTTGCCAATGACGCTTTCCTGCTCCCAGGCGCGGGCCAGATAGCCGTCGAACCAGTCGGTGATGCAGGCCGCGGCGAACAGGGCGCAGGCTGTATAGGCGGCCCACGCCTCCGGTACATAGAACAACCCGACCACGACGGGAATCACCGCGATGCGCGACAGGGTGAGCAGGTTCGGCAGGCTGGTCAGCATCGGTCGCAACTCTGGAATCGGGGGAAACGCGCGGCGGGCGGCGTCATTCTAACCGTCTGAATGGAAATGATCGTATATCTTTTTCGCCACTGTCTTGCTGATCCCTTCGACCGACTCCAAATCCGCCAGTCCGGCGCGGGAGACGGCAACGGCGCTCCCGAAATGGTGCAGCAGGGCCTTCTTGCGGCTGGGTCCGATTCCGGGAATCTCGTCGATCATCGATTTGCCCAACGCCTTGGTGCGCTTCGCCCGATGGGTGCCGATGGCGAAGCGGTGCGCCTCGTCCCGCAGCCGTTGCAGGAAATAGAGCACCGGGTCGCGCATTTCCAGCTGGAACGGCGCGCGGTCCGGCATGAAGAAGCGCTCACGCCCGGCGTCGCGGTCCGGCCCCTTGGCGATGCCGACCAGCGTCACGTCGTCGATCCCCAGATCAGCCAGCACGCCCAGCGCCATGTTGAGCTGCCCGATGCCGCCGTCGATCAGCACCAGATCGGGCCAGGTGCCCTGCGTCCGCTCCGGGTCCTCCTTGATCGCCCGGCCGAAGCGGCGGGCCATGACCTCACGCATCATCGCGAAGTCGTCGCCGGCGGCGCCCTCGGTCTTGATGTTGAACTTGCGATAGGCGTTCTTGATGAAGCCATCCGGCCCGGCGACGATCATGGCGCCGATGGCGTGGGCGCCCTGGACGTGCGAGTTGTCGTAGACCTCGATGCGTTGCGGCGGGCCGTCCAGCCCGAACACCGTCGCCACCCCGTCGAGCAGCCGCGCCTGGGATGAGCTTTCGGCCAGCCGACGCCCATGGGCCTCCCGCGCGTTGGTCAGGGCGTGCTCGACGATGCGGCGCTTGTCGCCCCGCTTCGGCGCGGCCAGTTCCACCCGATGGCCGGCGCGCAGCGCCAGGGCTTCGGTCAGCAGTTCCTGCTCCGGCAGGTCGTGGCTGACCAGGACAAGGCCGGGGGCGGCCTTGTTCTCGTAGAACTGGGCGATGAAGGCGGCCAACACCTCCGGGGTCTCGGCGGTCTTGTCGTGGCTGGGGAAATAGGCCCGGTTGCCGTAGTTGCGCCCGCCGCGGAAGAAGAAGACCTGCACGCAGGTCATCCCGCCCTCGGCGTAGGCGGCGATCACGTCGGCGTCCTCGATCACCCCTTCGATGTTGATGTCCTGGTGCGCCTGCACCGCGGTCAACGCCCGGATACGGTCGCGGTAGCGGGCGGCGGTCTCGTAGTCGAGATTCTCCGCCGCCTCGGTCATCTTGGCGACGAACTCCGTCTGGATGTCCCGGCTCTTGCCGGACAGGAAGGCGCGGGCCTGATCGACCTGCGCCTGATACTCCGCCGGGCTGACCCGTTCCACGCAGGGCGCGGTGCAGCGCTTGATCTGGTACTGCAGGCAGGGCCGGGTGCGCGCGGCGAACACCGTGTCGGCGCAGTTGCGCAGCAGGAAGGCGCGCTGGAGCGCCGTGATCGTCCGGTTGACCGCCCCCGCCGAGGCGAAGGGACCGAAATAGTCGGCGTCGCGCGACCGCGCCCCCCGGTGCTTGGTCAGCTGCGGATAGTCGTGGTCCTTGGTGATCATGATGTGCGGGAAGGTCTTGTCGTCCCGCAGCAGCACGTTGTAGCGCGGCATCAGCCGCTTGATCAGGTTCGATTCGAGGAGCAGCGCCTCGACCTCGGTGTGGGTCGTGACGAACTCCATGGTCTCCGTCTCCGACACCATGCGCTGCAGCCGCACGGGCAGGCGGTTGACCTGGGTGTAGTTGAACACCCGCCGCTTCAGGTTCTTGGCCTTGCCGACATAGAGCACGGCTCCGTCGCCCGCCAGCATGCGATAGACGCCGGGCGTCTGCGGCAGGGTTTTCAGGTGGTCGCGGATCACCTCTGCCCCCCGGGCGAGATCGGCGGGGCGCCGTCGCGGGCGTGGCGTCTTGTCCACGCTTTGGGGATCCGCGTCTGAAGCGTCGGCACCCAAAAGATCGGCGCCTTCCGTCTCCGGGAGGATGAGGTCCGTGGGGGTGTCTGCGGTGTCGGCCATGTCTCGAATGTCGTCGGATCCTGGGAGGGGGTCAACCACCCCCCGTCCTGAATGGTTAAGACGAACGACTCACCCCTTGGGTGGGCATCCGTCAGGATATCCACGACTCATGTGGATAAGTATGTCGATAACCCAAGAGTTACCCCAGCGGACCCATGATAACCCAAGGGATTCCAAGGCTATGCACAAAAATTGAGCACTCCTTGTAAGCTACTGTTTTTATTGGGGGCACCCCAAGTCAAGTCGGCACTTTGGCGCTGCGTCGCTATTTTTCCGAATCGCGCGAACAGCCCCTTGCGCCGATGAAGCCGGATGTGTACAACGCGCGGTCGTCATGCCGGGGGGCCCGATCGACCATGGGGTTGTTCGCTTGACGGCCAGACGGATCCTGGCCGAACCGCCTATTCCGTCGGCACGAATCCCAAGGACGGCTGCGCCCATCCCAAATGCTCGCCGCCGTCGAGCGCGACCATTTGCCCGGTGACCGACGGCGCGTCCATGAGGAAACGCAAAGCCGCGCAAATCTCTTCCGGCGAGGGGCCGCGTCTCAGCGGAGTCGCGTCGCGTTGCGCGGCGAACTCCTCGTCCGTCTGCCGGACATTCTTCAACGTCGGGCCTGGTCCGATCGCGTTGACCCGGATGCGCGGGGCGAGTGCCATGGCGAGTGTCTGGGTCAACGTCCACAGGCCGGCCTTCGACAAGGTGTAGGAGATGAAGTGCGGAGTGAGGTTCCACACCCGCTGATCGATCATGTTGACGATCAGTCCCTCGGCGTCGCCCGGCACCTGAGCCGCGAAGGCTTGGCTCAACACGAAGGGGGCGCGAAGATTAGCCTCCATGTGGCGGTCCCAGGACTCGCGGGTCACGTCCTCCACCTCGTCCCGCTCGAAGCGGGAAGCGTTGTTGACCAGCAGTGACAAAGTGCCCAGCCGCTCGACGGCTTCAGGCACCAACGCCTGCGCATCCATCTCACGCTCCAGGTCGGCTTGGAGCGCGACGGCGACGCCGCCCTGCCCGACAATCTGCGTCACCACCGCGTCGGCCTCATTGCGGGAATGCCCGAAATGGACTCCCACCCGCCAGCCACGCACCGCGAGGTCGAGCGCGATGGCGCGTCCGATCCGCTTTCCCGCCCCGGTGACCAGGGCCGCTTTCCTCTTGATCTCCACCATGCCGCCATAGGTACCCTGCCACCCGTTCCGGTCAAGAGGGTTCCCTTCGGTCAATGACCGGATCGGTGAAAGACGCGCGGAGCGGGACGCGGCCATGCTGAGAGAAGCCTTCGAGTATCTGACCACGCCTTGCCCGCCTCTGGCCCGCCGTTACGGCTATCTGGCGGAAGCGGTTGCCCTCGGCGCGCGCCACCGGCGCCAGCGGCGGGCCTGGGCTCCCCACGTCGATGCCTGCCGCCGCTTCGTCCAGGAAGCTGCGGAGAGGGCACCGCGAGGCGGGCGGGCGCTGGTGGCGGGGTCCGGCTTGCTGATCGAGGTTCCGCTGCCGCTGCTGGCCGAGCGATTCGGCGAGGTGGTGCTGGTCGACATGGTTCACACACACACCGCTCGCCTGCAGGCGCGGCGCCATCCCAACGTCCGACTGCTCACTCTCGACGTCACCGGCGCGCTGGCGCCGCTGGATACCGCTCTCTCCGATGGTTCCCCGCTTCCCCTACCCTCACCGCCGAACCTGCCGGGGGAGCGGTTCGCCTTTGCCCTGTCCTGCAATCTCCTGTCACAGCTCCCGCTTCTGCCCTTGGACGCTATCGACCGCAAGGCACCGAACACGCCGGAGGCGGAGCGGGACCGCTTCGCCCGAACCCTGGCGCAGACTCATCGCTCCTGGCTTTCCCGCATCGCCGAACAGGCCACGCTCTTCACCGATACGGAAAGTCTCTGGATGGAGAGTGGCGCCGTTCAGGAGCGCGAGACTTCGCTCTGGGGGCTCGATCTTCCCTCTCCCGACCGCGCCTGGGATTGGGACATTGCCCCGGCCCCGGAGGAAAACCGCTGGCGCAGCCTGCGTCACCGGGTCGGCGCATGGTTCAATCTCGCAACCCCAACTGAGCCCTGACGGTGTGACAGGCGTCGCTTCCCGCCGTGAATTCCCGGCACACCAAGGGGCGGTGCTCATAGACGCTGCAAAAGACGGACTCGCCGAGGGTTCCCATCAGTGCGGCGCAGCGGTTGCCATTGCACCGCATGCGCCCGTCCTCCTTCAAGTGCTCCATGATCCCGTCGCCGTCCCAATCGCCGATGAAGGTGGGCCACTCCCAGGAGTAGGCGCAACAGGCCCCGCAGCTTTCGCAATCCGGTACGCCATCCTCGGTCAGCATAGCATTTTCCTGTTCTTCCTCGTCCGCCTCCCCCACTCCCCGCCCGTCTGTCCCCTCCCCCGCGGAGCGGGGGAGGGTTAGGGAGGGGGCCCGTGGCGGACCCCAGACACAACGAAAAGCCGGCGCTTCCCGCAGGGAAAAGCGCCGGCCTTGCCGTTCATGAAGCCGATTGTCAAGTGTGCTTGAAGCCTGCTGCGTCCGCGTCCGTTTTGGTTTGGCGTGTGCCGTGGTGACCTGGCGGCGACCTACTCTCCCACGTCTTAAGACGCAGTACCATCGGCGCTGAGGCGTTTCACGGCCGAGTTCGGAATGGGATCGGGTGTTGGGAGCCTCGCCATGACCACCAGGTCACCAAGGCACACGCGAACCATCCGGACAGGGACGGCAGAGGGTTTCGTTTGAGCGAGGACGTTTGCTCTTGTTCTTTGCGGTGTTGGCTCGTGCGCCCAGGGCTTGCCGCTGCGCGCGGGCTACCGACTGGGAAGGATCAAGCCGATCGAGCGATTAGTAAGGCTCAGCTTCAGGCGTTGCCGCCCGTCCACATGCCTCCTATCGACGTGATGGTCTGTCACGGCTCTCAAGGGAGTTCTGGTTTTGAGGTGGGTTTCCCGCTTAGATGCTTTCAGCGGTTATCCCGTCCATACTTAGCTACCCGGCCATGCCACTGGCGTGACAACCGGTGCACCAGAGGTATGTCCATCCCGGTCCTCTCGTACTAGGGACAGATCCTCGCAAAACTCCGACACCCACGGCAGATAGGGACCGAACTGTCTCACGACGTTCTAAACCCAGCTCACGTACCACTTTAATCGGCGAACAGCCGAACCCTTGGGACCTGCTCCAGCCCCAGGATGTGATGAGCCGACATCGAGGTGCCAAACGACTCCGTCGATATGGACTCTTGGGAGTCATCAGCCTGTTATCCCCGGCGTACCTTTTATCCGTTGAGCGATGGCCCGTCCACATGGAACCACCGGATCACTATGGCCGACTTTCGTCTCTGCTCGACTTGTCTGTCTTGCAGTCAGGCGGGCTTATGCCATTGCACTCGTCGAGCGATTTCCGACCGCTCTGAGCCCACCATCGCGCGCCTCCGTTACACTTTGGGAGGCGACCGCCCCAGTCAAACTACCCGCCATGCAGGGTCCCGGCTCCGGATCGACGGAGCGC